>NZ_JBQQCA010000068.1:0-33664 GCF_052246635.1 Streptomyces sp. 6N223
GGACGTCGACTCCCGAGTCGCGCAGGGACAGGGCGTGGGCGTGTCCCTGGCTGCCGTAGCCGAGGACCGCGACCTTGCGGCCCTGGATGATGGACAGATCGGCGTCGTCGTCGTAGAACAGCTCGGCTTTCATGGGGAGGTGTTCCCTTTTCGAGGAGTGCGGACATGAGGGGCTTGCGGGGCATGCGCAGATGAGCCGGGGTACGGCGGGAAAGGGGGGCGTGCGTCAGGCGATGGCGGGCCAGGCTGGTCGGCTGCTGGCGCCGGACTTCTGACGGCTGAGGGACCGGGCGCCGCGGCCGATCGCGATCGTGCCGGACTGCACGAGTTCCTTGATGCCGAACGGCTCCAGCATCCGCAGCATGGCCTCCAGCCTGTCGCTGGAGCCGGTGGCCTCGATGGTGATGGTTTCCGGGGAGACGTCGACGGCCTTGGCGCGGAACAGCTGAACGATCTCGATGATCTGGGAGCGGGTCTCGTTGTCGGCACGTACCTTCACCAGAACGAGTTCGCGGGCGATGGCCACGCTCGGGGCGATCTCCATGGCCCGGAGCACCTCGACCAGCTTGCTGGTCTGCTTGATCACCTGCTCCAGCGGGGTCGAGGCACCGTCGACGACGATGGTGATGCGGGAGATGCCGGGGTGCTCGGTGACGCCGACCGCGAGCGAGTCGATGTTGAAGCCGCGGCGGGAAAACAGGGCGGCAATCCGGGCGAGGATGCCCGGGGTGTTCTCCACCAGGACGGAGAGCGTGTGCTTGGACATGGTCTTCTGCGTCTCTCTCGCTCAGTCGTCTTCGTTGTCGCTGAAGTCGGGGCGGACGTCCCGGGCGGCCATGATCTCGTCGTTGGAGGTGCCGGCGGCGACCATCGGCCACACCATGGCGTCCTCATGGACGATGAAGTCGACGACGACCGGCCGGTCGTTGATGGAGTTCGCCTCTTCGATCACCTTGTCGAGGTCGTCCGGGGACTCGCAGCGGATCGCGAAGCAGCCCATGGCCTCCGACAGCTTCACGAAGTCGGGGACGCGGGTGCCGGCGCTGGGCCCCGCGGCCGAGCCGCTCTTGGACGCTGCGCCGTCGGCCTCGGGGCAGGAGTGCAGCGCGGTGTTGGAGTAGCGCTCGTTGTAGAAGAGGGTCTGCCACTGGCGGACCATCCCGAGGGCGCCGTTGTTGATGATCGCGACCTTGATCGGGATGTTGTTCAGGGCACAGGTGGTGAGCTCCTGGTTGGTCATCTGGAAGCAGCCGTCGCCGTCGATCGCCCAGACGGTCTTGTCCGGGGCTCCGGCCATGGCGCCCATCGCGGCCGGGATCGCGTAGCCCATGGTTCCGGCGCCGCCGGAGTTCAGCCACGCCGCGGGCTTGTCGTGCTGGATGAAATGTGCGGCCCACATCTGGTGCTGACCCACGCCCGCCGCGAAGATCGTGCCCTCCGGGGCGAGTTGGCCGATGCGCGCGATGACCTGCTGAGGGGACAACGAGCCGTCCTCGGGCAGGTCATAGCCGAGCGGGTAGGTCTCGCGCCAACGGCTGAGGTCCTTCCACCAGGCGGTGTAGTCGCCCCGGTGGCCATCGGCGTGCTCCTTCTGGACGGCCCGGACGAGGTCGGCGAGGACCGCGCGGGCGTCCCCGACGATCGGCACGTCGGCGGCGCGGTTCTTGCCGATCTCGGCCGGGTCGATGTCGGCGTGGACGATCTTGGCGTACGGGGCGAAGCTGTCCAGCCTGCCGGTGACGCGGTCGTCGAAGCGGGCTCCGAGGGCGACGATCAAATCTGCCTTCTGCAGCGCGGTGACGGCGGTGACCGAACCGTGCATGCCCGGCATTCCCACGTGCAGCGGGTGGCTGTCGGGGAATGCGCCGAGCGCCATCAGAGTGGTGGTGACGGGCGCTCCGGTGAGTTCCGCAAGGACCTTCAGCTCGGTGGTGGCGCCGGCCTTGATGACACCGCCGCCGACGTAGAGGACGGGCCGCTTGGCGGCGGTGACGAGCTTGGCGGCCTCACGGATCTGCTTGGCTTGCGGCTTTGTGACGGGCCGGTAGCCGGGCAGGTCCATGGCGGGGGGCCAGGAGAAGGTGGTCTTCGCCTGGAGGGCGTCCTTGGAGACGTCGACGAGGACCGGGCCCGGGCGGCCGGTGGAAGCGATGTGGAACGCCTGCGCGATCACACGCGGGATGTCTTCGGCCTTGGTGACCAGGAAATTGTGCTTGGTGATCGGCATGGTTATGCCGACGATGTCTGCCTCCTGGAAGGCATCCGTCCCAATCGAGGAGGACGCGACCTGGCCGGTGATCGCTACGAGCGGCACCGAGTCCATGTGCGCGTCGGCGATCGGGGTGACCAGGTTGGTGGCACCCGGTCCCGAGGTCGCCATGCAGACGCCGACCTTGCCGGTGGCCTGCGCATAGCCGGTGGCCGCGTGGCCGGCGCCCTGCTCGTGCCGGACCAGGATGTGACGCAACCTGGTGGAGTCCATCAGCGGGTCGTACGCCGGAAGGATCGCACCACCGGGAATGCCGAATATCATGTCGGCGCCGACCTCCTCGAGCGAACGGATGAGGGACTGCGCACCCGTGAGCAGCATCAGAGATCAGCCCCAGTGGAGAAGACGGCGGGGGTGTTCGAGGATGGCGGCGACATCGGCGAGAACCTTGGAGCCCAGCTCCCCGTCGACCAGCCGGTGGTCGAAGCTGAGCGCGAGGGTGGTGACCTGGCGCGGCTTGACCTTGCCCTTGTGGACCCACGGATGGAACCTGATCGCGCCGACGGCGAGGATCGCCGACTCGTTGGAGTTCAGGATCGGCGTGCCGGTATCGATGCCGAAGACGCCGACGTTGGTGATCGTCACCGTGCCGCCCTGCATCGCGGCGGGGGATGTCCTGCCCTCGCGGGCCGCTTCCACCAACTCGCCGAGAGCAGAGGCCAGTTGCGGGAGAGTCTTGTCGTGGGCGTCCTTGATGTTCGGCACGATCAGGCCGCGCGTGGTCGCGGCCGCGATGCCCAGGTTCACGTAGTGCTTCTGCACGATCTCCTGCGCCGCCTCGTCCCAGGACGCGTTGATATCCGGGTTCCGCTTGATCGCGACCAGCAGGGCCTTGGCGATCAGCAGCAGAGGGTTCACGCGCAGGCCGTGGTACTCCCGGTCCTGTTTCAGCTCCTCGACCAGCTTCATCGTGCGCGTCACGTCCACGGTCACGAACTCCGTGACATGCGGCGCGGTGAACGCCGAGCCGACCATCGCCGCCGCCGTGGCCTTGCGGACGCCCTTGATCGGAACGCGAGTCTCCCGTGCACCGTCGAACGACACAGCGGACGCAGGCACCAGAGGAACCTGTGATGCGGCAGCGGCCCGCACGTCCTCGCGGGTGATGATGCCGTCCGGGCCGGACGGGCTGATCGTCGCCAGATTCACCCCCAGGTCCTTGGCCAGCTTGCGCACCGGCGGCTTGGCCGCCGCGCGGGACGGGACGGCGGCCAAGCCCTGACTGTTTGGCTGCGCCGGGGCCGTACGGTGCGGGCGGCGCCGGGTGCCGGACTCCGCAATGCCGTAGCCGACCAGGACCGGCTGTCGGACCCTCGGCTGCGCTTCCTCCGTCGGCCGGGCCGACTCCGGCTGTGCGGGGGCCGCCGGGACGTCCGGTTCGCTGTCCGTGCCGGAGCCGGTGTCCACCGAGATGATCACAGTGCCGACGCGGACGGTGGCGCCTTCCGGGGCGTGGACGGCGTGCACCACACCGTCGTAGGGGACGGGCAGTTCCACGGCCGCCTTGGCGGTCTCCACCTCGCAGATCGTCTGGCCGTCTGTCACCGCGTCACCAGGTTTCACGTACCAACGGATTATTTCGGCGTCCACGAGTCCCTCGCCTACGTCGGGCAGCCGGAACTCGCGGACGTGCCGCGCAGTCGTCGTCACGATTCCTCGCCTCAAAAGTCTCGGTGGCTCAAGACGCCTCAGAACGCCATGGCACGGTCGACGGCGTACAGGATGCGGTCCAGGTTCGGCAGGTACTCCTCCTCGAACTGGGAGGGCGGATACGGCATGTGGTAGCCGCCGACCCGCAACACCGGAGCCTCCAGGTGGTGGAAGCACCGTTCCGTCATCCGGGCAGCGATCTCCGCGCCGGCCCCGAAGAACACCGGCGCCTCGTGGACGACCACCAGGCGGCCGGTGCGCCGTAGCGAGGCTTCGACGGAGTCGAAGTCCATCGGGGAGATGGAGCGCAGGTCGAGCACTTCGAGGCTGCGGCCCTCACGTTCGGCCTCCTCGGCGGCCTCCAGACAGGTCCTGACGGTGGGTCCGTAGCAGGCCAGTGTCAGGTCCGTGCCCCCTCTGACCACTTGGGCGAGGTGCAGGGGCCGGCCAGCCGCCGCGGTGTTCACCGTGCCGCGCTCGTAGTAGCGCCGCTTCGGCTCGAAGTAGATCACCGGGTCGTCGTTCTGGATGGCCTGCTGCATCATCCAGTACGCGTCCGAGGCGTTCGACGGAGAGACGACCTTCAGGCCGGCCACGTGCGCGAACAGCGCCTCCGGCGACTCGGAATGGTGCTCGACCGCGCCGATGCCGCCGCCGTAGGGGATACGGATCACCACCGGCAGCCTTACCTTGCCCATCGAGCGTGCATGCATCTTTGCGAGCTGTGTGACGATCTGGTCGTAGGCCGGGAAGACAAAGCCGTCGAACTGGATCTCCACCACCGGGCGGTAGCCGCGCAGGGCGAGGCCGATCGCGGTGCCGACGATGCCGGACTCAGCGAGCGGGGAGTCGATGACCCGATCCTCGCCGAAATCCTTCTGGAGGCCGTCCGTGACACGGAAGACGCCACCGAGCCTGCCGACGTCCTCGCCCATGACCAGGACCTTGGGGTCCTCCTCCAGAGCATGGCGCAGCGACTCGTTGATGGCCTTGGCCAGCGGCATCTCGTGCGGGGCGGCTGCGGCCGTACGCGAGTTCGTGCCCGGCATCTCAGCATCCCTCCGAGTCGAACGCGGCTGTGTAAGCGGTGAACTGGGCGAGTTCCTCGTCCACCAGGGCGTGGCCGTCCGCATAGCTGTGCCGGAACATCACCTTGGGGTCGGGCACGGACATCGCCCGCACCCGCTCACGCACGGCCCGCGTCGCCTGCCGGCACCGGTCGTCGACGTCCGCGAAGTAGGCTTCGTCGGCCCAGCCCTGGCTGGTCAGGAGCGCTTTGAGCCGGGCGATGGGATCCTTGGCGCGCCACTCGTCGACTTCCGCCGCGTTCCGATAGCGGGTCGGATCATCGGAGGTGGTGTGGGCGCCCATCCGGTAGGTGAACGCCTCGATCAGCGTCGGGCCCTGGCCCTTGCGTGCGCGTTCCAGCGCCCACCTGGTGACCGCGAGGCAGGCGAGGACGTCGTTGCCGTCCACCCGGACTCCGGGGAAGCCGAAGCCAGCCGCCCGCTGGTGGATCGGCACGCGAGTCTGCTTCTCGGTGGGCTCGGAGATCGCCCACTGGTTGTTCTGGCAGAAGAAGACGACGGGCGCCTCGTGCAGCGCGGCGAAGTTGAACGCTTCGCTGACGTCCCCCTGGCTGGTCGCGCCGTCGCCGAAGTAGACGATGACGGCGGAGTCCGCGCCGTCCTTGGCCAGGCCCATGGCGTAGCCGGTGGCGTGCAGGGTCTGCGAGCCGATGACCAGGGTGTAGAGGTGGAAGTTGTGCTCGGCTGGGTCCCAGCCACCGTGGCTGACACCCCGGAACAGGGCGAGGAGATCCGCCGGGTCCATGCCCCGGCATAGGGCTACACCGTGGTCGCGGTAGCTGGGGAAGACGTGGTCGTCGTCGGCGAGGGCCCGGCCCGAACCGATCTGGGCAGCCTCCTGGCCCAGGAGCGAGGGCCACAGCCCCAGTTCGCCCTGGCGTTGCAGCAGGATGCCCTCGGCGTCCACGGCCCTGGCCTTGGCCATGTCCTCATACAGACCGCGTAGTTCTGTGGGGGGCACCTCGATGGTGTGCTCGGGGTGCATTCGCAACTCGCCCTGGGGGGTGAGTAGTTGCACGAACTTCTCGGCCTCCGGTCGGCGCGTGCTGCTGTCGCCGTTCCTCCGGGAGTGGCTCGCCACTCCGGCACGTCCCATGGGGGCGCCCTCCTTTCTCGGTGTACGTGCGCGGGTCAGCGCGGCCAGCTGTGGGCGCCCTGAAAGGCGCGCGGCGGGACGAACCGGGGGGCGTGGTGGGGTCGCCGGTCCCAGTCGGCCGGTGCGGCAGGGCTTGGGCTGGCGTGGACGGGGAGGAACGCGGTGAGGGCCGCCAGTTCCTCCGCGGTGGCCCGACCCTTGATCACACGGATCGGACCGCTAGGGGCATTGATCACAGTCGTCGTCTCCAAGAGAGATAGGACAGGGAGCCGCACCGGTCTGCGTCGGGAGCGAAGGCTGGGAGGAACGCTCCGCGCTTCGCGGGTCGGATGACGAAAGGCGGATGGGCCGACTTCGTCTCAGTATCCCGGTGGAGAAACCGGTGCTGCCCGGAATTAGATCCGTGCTCCGGACGGGATAACGATGTGGCATTCGGGCTTCGGCCCAGTGGATACGGTACAACTCTGCCCTGGCGTTCGTGCTGCCGCAAGGTTTTACCGTGCGGGCCGGTGCACACCAGTCAGTTGCCATGTGAACGGGCGGAAACGCCGGAACTGGCGGTGTGCGGGGAGAGCGTGCGGAGAACGCGGAAAGCGGCCGGAAGTTCCGCCGGCGCTGCTGCTGAGTGTTCGGTCAGACGGGAAGCGAGAACGGTGACAGCACCATATTGAGCACGCTGAAGAACTGCTTCCTTGATTCACGCGTAAAGAAATGTCCGCCGGGCATGGTGTGCAGAGTGCAGTCCCGGTCGGTGTGCGACAGCCAAGCCGCCGCGTCCGGGACCGCAACCAGGGGATCGTCGGTGCCCGTGAAGACCTCGACGGGACAGGCCAGTGGCACCGCCCGCGCGGCGGCGCCCGCGCTGTCGCACAGGGCGATGTCAGCCCGTACGAGCGCGAGGCGGTCGTCGAGCCAGCGCCGGTCGACGCGCAGCGAGGCAGGCAGGGCGGCGACGTCCAGGAGGAGAGCGGTCAGTTGAGAGTCAGTCAGATGTCTGGCGCCGCACAGCGGATGAGGCAGATGCGGCGCTGGGTAGGCGCCGACCAGCAGCCGTTCGGGCAGCCGGCGGTCGGCGGCCGCGCGCAGCCGGGTGAGGTGGTAGGCGATCAGCGCGCCCATGCTGTGGCCGTAGAGCAGGTAAGGCTCTTCGAGAGCCGGTGCGAGGTGTTCCTCCACGGCCGCTACGAGGGAGGACAGCATACGGTGCCGATGGGATCCGGCGGCCGCATCCCGCCCAGGGAGCCGTACGGGGACAACCCGGACGCTCGGGCCGAGGGCGTGCTGCCAGCCGGAGAAGAAGGCGGTGCCACCACCTGCGGGATGGAAGCAGAACAGGGTGAGCGGTCCGGTGTCCCCGCGCGTGGATGTGCGCCGTTGTGCGACTGCGGCCGGGCCCCGGTTGCACGGCCCGGCCGCCGGGAACGCGTGCCGGGGGTGGGCGTCGCCCGCATCAGACGGCTGCCGCGACAACTTTTGTCCCGGAGCTCGCGGCGGCCTTCCTCGCGGCGGTCGGGACGACGTTCCGTCCCGAGCCACCGGCGACGCTCCCCACGAGAGTGGGGCGGACGAGGGAGCCCGCCGCCCGGGACTGCGGTTCCTCTGCCTCCACGGCGCCCGCGCGTCGGCCTCCCTGGAGACCGTCGACCTGCTGGGCGATGCGCCGCCAGCCTTCCGCGCATTCCAGGGCGAGCTGGGAGACACGGTCGGCGCAGTGCGGCGGTATGTCGCGCAGCAACCGATCGGGGTGCCCCCCCCGGCCGAGATGTTGGCGGCCAGAAGTCGCAGCAGCTGACGGCCGCTCTCGGTGAGCCGGAGCGCGGGATCGTTCATCAGCCGTTCCAGTACGGAGGCCGGATCCCGAGGCCGGTGCCGGGGCGGCCTGCCGTCGCAGGGCACCGGGTCGGTAGCGGCTCGTTCCCGCTCCGCCGCGGGTCGGCGTTTGGCGGGCAGCGGGTTCTCACCGCGTCGCATCCGTTCCCGGACGTCGCGGACGGTCCCCGGCGAGATGCCGGCCTCGCTGGCGATGGCTCGTAGCGACGCCTTCGGGTTCGCCCTGATCAGCTCGCTCGCGCGTAGGCGTCCCGCGGAACTGTCGACCGGGCGGAGCCGCCCGTCCCGGCCCAGACGGGCGGTGGCCTCGGGGATCCGCTCCGTCTCGCCGCGTCGCAGCGCCCGGAGCGTCTTCGTGGACAGACCGGTGATCGAGGCGATCATTCGGTCGGACCATTCGGGGTGGGAGGCGAGGATGCGGTTGGCTGCCGCGGTGCGGTCGGCCGTGGACAGCGGAAGTCCGTGCCGCGTGTTGCGCTGCACGGACAGTGCGAAGGCGTCCTGCTCGGAGCCGTCGAAGAACTGTGCCGGTATGAGATCCCTGCCCTGCTCGGCGGCCACCCGCAGCCGGTGCATGCCGTCGATCACCCGCATGGTGGGGCGGTGGACTGTAATCGGGGGGAGCGGCTCGGTGGTCTCCGCGAGCAAGGCGAGGTGCTCGGGGGACTCCCCGGCGATGCGCGGGGAGTCCCCCGGCAGTAACTCCCTGACAGGGACCAGCTCCACCGCGGAGAGGACAGGCTCCCAGCGCTCTCTCGTCCCCGGCTCCTTCGCAGAGCCCGCGTCCGGCGCCGGTCGTACGGCGGTGTGATCGGGCGTGATCTCAGGATTCACGGAACGACTCCCAATCTCGGTGTGAACCCGGCGTCCGCCTGTGGGCGGTCAGCCGAGACTCGGCATCCTCATCATCACACAGAACATACCTTGAGGAAGGTATTTTTACTTGTTGGGGATTAAGGCTGCGTTACCAGTGGGGAACGAGCCCTTCCGGCGGTGGTCAGGCGCCGGCCGACAGGGCGCCGTCGTCGCCGGGCAGGAACAGGCCACCAGGGAGCCGGCCCGCCAGGTCTCGGTCGCCGACGACGACCGGGTGTCCCACCTCGGTGAGCATGGGTAGATCGGAGATGTGATCCCCGTACGCGTGGCAGTCGGCCGCGTCGATGTGCGGATGAGCGCTCAACAACCGGCGGACGGCGGCCCGCTTCTCCCCGCCGATGACCGGCTCGCCGACCAGTTCGCCGGTCAGCACGCCGTCGCGCACCTCGGGCCGGCTGCACACCAGATGGACCGCACCGATGTCCGCCGCGATCGGGTCGAGGATCGCCGGGAAGGAGCCGGAGACCAGGACGACGGCGGCGCCGTCGGCCCGGTGCCCGAGCAGGGCGTTGCGCGTCTCGGGGATGTAGAAGGAACCGGCCGCCGAACGCCGCTCGAACCACTCGGCCCCGGACGCGGCGACCAGGTGGGCCGGCTCCCCGGTCCAGGCCCGGTAGTAGACGCGATTGGCGTGTTCGCGGGGCGTGCCGCTGGCGGACAGGGCGGCGAGTGTCTCCCGCACCTCACGGGCCCGCTCAGTGCCGCGCCGCCCGTACCTGCGGCCGAAGTGGAAGTCGAGGAAGTCGAACATGCTCTTGCAGCGGATCAGCGTCTCGTCGACGTCGCTGAACACCAGGCGGGCGGGCACGGACACGGGGTCTCCCTCAGAGGTCGCTGGGTTGGCGAATGTGGAGGGCTCGGGCCGTCGGGCGGACGGACTCGGGCACCATCGGGTTCCAAGTCCGGGTGTCGTCTCGGGCGCGGGGGTCAGCGGCGGCTGGTCTGCGCGCGCAGCGCCGGGAAGATCAGATCACGGACCTCCGTCCAGCGCTCCATGATGTCTGCGCGTCGGTGCAGGTTGTCGGAGATGTGCTGCATGCCGAAGAAGGCCGCGACCGTCACACGGGCCGCCTGGTCGGGGTCCACGCCGTCGCGCAGCTGCCCCAGTTCCCGGGCCTCGTGCAGCAGCGAGGAGATGAGGCTCGTCCAGTCGACGTAGGGCTCCGGGAGCTCAGCGTCGATGAAGGAGCGCTCGTTCTGCAGCCGCGTACCGGCCTGCATGATCGCATCGTTCGCGAGGTCTCCGGTGGCCTGGTCGAACATCTCAATCACCGTGTCGAAGGGGGACAGGCCCTTGCTACGCACCTCGTCCAGAGTGCGGGGCCAGCGAGAGTACAGCTCCTCCACCACCGCGACGGCCAGGGACTCCTTGTTGGGGAAGTGGAAGTACACAGCTCCCTTGGTCATGCCGACCCGTTGGGCGACATCCGTGATGGACGTGTAGGGGTAACCGCGCACGGCGAAGATCTCCGCGGCGCACCGCAGGATGTGCGCGCGGGTGCGCACGGCCCGGTCCTGGCGGGGATCGGGGCCGCGCAGGACCCGGGACTTCTCCCCTGAGCTCCTGGGCTCCACCGGCCTTCTCGTCATTGTCGGCTGAATGTCTCCCACAGGTTGCCACTCCCTAAGGTGTCAAGTAATCACCTAGCAATATACCTTCCCCCAGGTATATTTCTGATCGCTGTGCATGCGGCCTGGCACGCCGCCCACACACGTCGCACCGGGGGAGGGTGACGAATCCTGCCCTGCGCGGCGTCTCATCCAGGAGGCGACTTCCCACATGCTCATCGGCCCCCCGATCCACAGATGCCTGTCCCCCCGGATCACCCCGGCCGCATCAAGCCCGGGTCTCTCCTTCGCACGCTGTCTGGCGCCGGACAAGGTGCACAAGGCGGCAGCCGGCGAAGTGCTTCTGACCGACTCCTTACGACTGAGCGAGCACCGGTTCGCGGTTGCGGCCCTGTGGCCGCGCGACGGCTTCCTGCACCACCAGGGCGGCGGGGCGCCTGGCGACCCGCTGCTGCTGGTGGAGACGGTGCGGCAGACCCTCATACACCTCTCGCACACCTATTACGGCATACCGCCGGGCCACCCGTTCGTCCTCTCCACGCTGTACTTCGACACCGACCCGCAGGGCCTGCCCGGCTGGCGCGGCGGCCCGCTCCCGGTCACCCTGGACGTCACCTGCTCGCCCACCACGTCCGTTCCGCGCCGTTTCGGCATGGCGCTCGACGCCGTGATGCAGGTCTACGACCTGACGCTCGGCCGGGCGGGGATGCGCTGGGAGGTCCTGGACCCGCGCCGGTACGACCTGATCCGTGCCCGTACCATGCGTGCGCCGGCCGATCTGACCACAAGGGGGGCACCCCGGCACCCGCGTCCGCTGGACCCGCGGGACGTGGGCTATGGCCACCCCGAGCACGTGCTGCTCGCCGAGGGCGGCGAGCGTACCGGCCGCGACTGGTGGCTACATCTGAACCGGCGGCACCCGGTGCTCTTCGACCACGAGTCGGACCACATACCGGGCATGGTGCTGCTGGAGGCGTTCCGCCAAGCGGCCCGCGCCGCTGAGTTGCCCTGCCGGCTCTCCCTCAGCGCCGTCGCAGCGAGCTACGAGGCCTTTGGAGAGTTGGACGCACCGGTCAAGATCAGCGCCCGGCTGCCGCGGCAGACGCATCCGGCAGCCGAACCGGCGGCCGTAGAGGTGACGGCGGTCCAGGGTGCCGCCGTCCTGGCCACGGCCCGCTTCGGAGACGGGTCCCGCTTTCCGTCGGTCGGCGAGGTGGCCTCGTGACCGCGGCCGGTACCGACGAACTGCCCGCGGAACTGCTCCGGCACGCGGCGAAGGTCGCCGGCCGTGACCTCGACGCGATGCAGGCACACCACCGGCTGAGCACGGAGACGGCTGCGGCCGTGGTGGCGGCCGGATTCGCCCGACACTTCGTGCCCCGGGAGTTCGGGGGCACCGCCGGCCGGTTCTCGTCCCTGGTCTCCGCCTCGGCGGAGCTGGCGCAGACGTGTGCTTCCACCGCCTGGTGCGCAACCCTCTACGCCGCGCACGGCCGGCTCGCCGCCTACCTCCCGGCGGCCGGACGGCGGGCACTGTGGGGCGACTCACCCGACGTTCCCATCGCCGCCTCGATCATGCCCCCGCAGGGAGAGGCGGAGCGGACGGCGACGGGCTGGCGCATCCGTGGCCGCTGGGCCTTCGCCAGCGGTGTCGACCACGCCGAATGGCTGCTGCTGGCCTGCCGTACGCAGGACGCGGGCCGCCCAGAACACCGTATCCTCGCCGTCCCGCGCGGCGAGGCCGAGGTCCTGGACACCTGGCGCTCGCTGGGCATGCGGGCTACGGGCAGCCACGAGGTCGAGGTGGCGGGAACCGAGGTGCGTCGGCATCTGGCTCTGACCCTGGACGACTTGGCGCGTCCGCGGTCGGATGCCGACCGGTGTCATGCCGTCCCCCCTCTGCTGGTGGGGGCGTTGATGTTCGCCGCGCCGATCTATGGGGCGGCGCGGGCGGCGCTGGCCGCCTGGAGCGCGGACCAGGCGGCCAGACGGACCAGCGGGTTCGCGACCAGCCGGTCGGCGGAGGCGGAACGGGTACTGGCCAGCTCCTCGGCCGAGATCGACGCCGCCCAGCTGTTGCTGGAGCGGGCCGCGGACCGGGCCGACCACGGTGAAGTGACCGATCTGCTGGTCGCGGAGAACCGGCGGGACGCGGTGGCGGCCGCCCGGATGTGCGCCGCCGCGACCGACCGGCTGTTCCGGACCGGGGGCTCACGGGCGCACGCGGCTGACTCCGTCCTGCAGCGCTGCTGGCGAGACGTGAGCACCGCAGTCTCGCATGCCGCCCTCGGAGCCGAGGGCGCGGCCGTCGAGTACGCCACGGCGGTCCTCGGCGCCTGACACGGGTCCGCCGAGGAGGTCGTGCACGGCGAGGGCCGGAGAGGCAGTGCACGTTGGGGGCGTCGCACCGATGGGCGCGTCGCCCCGTCTGCGTACTCGATATCATACCTGCGCACAGGTATGTTTCAGTCTCCACGAAGGACCTTGTGAAGAGAGGTCGGAGAGGCTGCTTCGGTGGTGAAACAGATCAGGGCGCGGCGGACGCGGTCACGATTGCTGGACGCCGCGGCGGAGGAGTTCGCCGTCCACGGGTACGCGGCGACAAAACTGCAGGCCGTGGTCGCGCGGACGGGCATGACCAAGGGCGCCCTGTACGGGCATTTCCCCTCCAAGCGTCACCTCGCGACCGCCCTGGTCGCGGAGAGCGCCCAGCAGTGGAGCCGGATCAGCAGTACCGGCCTGGAGCGCGGTGGCACGGCAGACGTGATCCTCGCCGGTCTGATCCGCGAGATACGCGCCCAGCTTGAGACCAACGTCCGCTTCCGGGCGGCGCTGCGCCTCGCCGCGGACTGCGAACTCTCCCCGAGCGGCTCGCCGGGCCTGTTCGAAGGCATTCGCTGCGAGTTGGTCCGCAGCGTGCGCCGGGCCCAGGAGGAGAAGGGGCTGGCCCGGTCGTATCCCGCGGAGACCGTCGCGTACCTCATCCTGGCGCTCGTCTACGGCACCTCGCACCTGCCGCTCTGGGAGACCGCCCAGGGTGTGACGGTCGACCCGGACCGGGCCTGGGAGATGCTGCGAACCGCCCTGAACCTCGGCTAGTAGCCCGGCGCACGGTCCGGCGTCCCCGTGGCTGTGCAACCGGGGGCGGGACTCAGTCGCACACGCGGTGGGTGTCTGTGCCCGGCGACCTCGTCCGGGTCCGCTCCGCTGTGCAATCTCTCATGCTGGCGGTGCGACTTTTTCGTTCGCTAGTCTGCAATGCGTGTGACGGCGTCACCGAAACGGGCCCGAGAACCTTCCGGTCGATCTGATGGCGCGTGACTTTCCCTCTTCGTAACGCCCGTGGCGTGGGCGGCGATTCCTCCACGCGGGATCCGGTTACGAACTGCTGCACCCCTGCCGCCGTTTTCTCCGTTTTACGCAGAAAGGCGAACCCAGAATGAAGCTTGCTATTTCCGGTACTTATTCCTCCGGCAAGACCCTCACGACGATGGCGCTGGCCCACCTGACGGGCATCCCGCGCACCCACGCCAAGACCATGCGGGAGATCCTTCCGCACGCGGTGCCGGGAAAGACCCTGGAGGAGTGCAACGCGGCCGAACTCATCCAGTTGGTGATGCGGCGCTACGTGGAGCGCGCGGTCCACGAGAGCCACCTGCCGAACGGCTACATCTCCGACGGCTCGTCCCTGCATGAGTGGACCTACGCCACCGTCCGAGTCACGGTCGGCATCAACCCCAACGAATCCATCGGCCTCGACTCCGTCGAGAAGACGGACGAGATCCGCTTCTACGAGCAGGTGGTCGAACAGTTGGGTGTGGCGCTGAAGCAGTACGCCAAAGAGACCTACGACGCCTTCGTCCACCTGCCCATCGAGTTCCCGCTGGACCCAAACGGGCACCGGCCGGTCAACGAGCGCTTCCGGGAGCTGTCCGACCAGCTTCTGCTGAGCGTGCTCCGCGAGGAACTGAGGATCCCCGTGCACATCGTGGGCGGCTCGATCCCCGAGCGACTGGAGGCCATCACCGAACTCTTCGACTTTCCGAAGGTCATGTCGATCGAGGACGCCATCGCGGCGGCCCGTGAGGACTACGCCCTCCTCGACGTCCGCACCGAGGCCGAGCGTAACGCGGCGGCGGCACAGGTGGCGGCGGCCTGAGCTGGACCGTGCCCCCGGGCGGGCAAGCACGGCCGCCCCGGTGCCGGGCCGTCCGCCTCCCCCCGACCTCAGCAAAGGGATTTCCGTCATGACTGATTCCACCTCGTCCTCACCCCGCAGGCTCGCCGTCCTGGGCGCGGGCAACGTCGGGCAGCCGATCGGCCGTCACTGGGCGGCCGCCGGTCACACCGTGACCTTCGGCTCCCGCTCGCCGGAGCGCCTCTCCGACTTCGTCGCCCTACTGAGCGGCGGCGCACGCGCCGCGTCGTACGCCGAGGCCGCCGAGGCAGCGGACGTCGTTCTGCTGTCCGTGCCGCATTCCGCCTTGGAGGAGCTGCTGGAGACGGTCGGCAAGCGGCTGGCCGGGAAGATCGTCATCGATGCCACCAACCCCGTCCTTCTCACCGACGACGGCCGCGTGATCTCCACCCTCGGCGGCGGGCTCACCCAGGGCCGGCACACCGCCAAGCTGCTGCCGGACGCCACGGTGGTCCGGGCGTTCACCCATGTCATGGACGAACTGCTGTGGTCGCGCGGCACCCGGCAGCGGCACTTCTGGGGTATGGCTCTGGCCGGCGACGAGGCCGAGGCGAAGGACGTCGTCGCTCAGCTGGTCCACGACGCCGGCTTCGTCCCGGTGGATCTGGGCGGACTCGACGACTCGGCCGCGCTCGACCCGGGAGGTGTGGTGTTCCCTCACATGTTCACTCCGGCGGACCTGCGGGTGGCCGCCGGGCTTGCTGGCTGACACGGCTGCACACGGGTGCCAGCGCCCGCCGGCACCCCGCGCACCTTCGTTGGAAGGACATCAACACGTGAGCACTGCCACGGGCGCGACCACCGCCACGGAACACCTCTTCACCCCGTTCAAGGTGGGTTCTCTCGCCCTGGAGAACCGCATCGTCATGGCCCCCATGTCCCGGGACCTGTCTCCGGGCGGGGTGCCGGGGGCGGACGTCGCCCGCTACTACGCACGCCGGGCCCGGCACGGGGTCGGACTGATCATCACCGAGGGCACGTTCGTCGGCCATCCGGCCGCCGGTAACCGGCCAGCGGTGCCCCGCTTCCACGGGGTCGATGCCCTGGCCGGCTGGGCGGAGGTCGTGCGCGCCGTGCATGCCGCCGGGGGCAGGATCGCCCCGCAGCTCTGGCATGTGGGCCGGGATCCCCTGGTGTGGGGGAAGTCGCTGGAGGCGGCACGCTTCTCACTCCCGAAGGGGGTCGAGCTGTTCGATCCGCCCGGTGGGCTGATGAGCCCGTCGGGCATCGATCCGGATGGTCCCGCCGGCCGGGAGATGTCTGAGTCGGACATCTCGGAAGTGATCGACGCCTTCGCCCGGGCCGCGGCCGACGCCGAGCGCATCGGCTTCGACGGCATCGAGCTGCACGCCGCGCACGGCTATCTCTTCGACCAGTTCTTCTGGAACGTCACCAACCGCCGTACCGACCGCTACGGCGGCGACGTGGCGAGCCGGGCGCGCTTCACCGCCGAGGTGGTACGGGCCTGCCGCGCCGCGACCGGGCCCGGCTTTCCCGTCATCCTGCGCATCTCCCAGTGGAAGGTGGCGCACTACTCGGCGCGCATCGCCGACGATCCGCGGGAGCTGGAGACGTTGCTCGCGCCGCTGGTGGAGGCGGGAGTCGCGGTCTTCCACTGCTCGACCCGGCGGTTCTGGCGGCCCGAGTTCGACGGTTCACCGCTGAATCTGGCGGGCTGGGTGAAGAAGGTCACCGGCCTTCCCACCATCACGGTCGGGTCGGTCGGGCTGAAGGACAGCGACTATCTGGGCTACGTCGAGGGCAAGGGCGCCGAGACCGACGACGTCTCGCTGGTGGCCGAGCGGCTCGCCCGGGGCGAGTTCGACTTGGTGGCGGTGGGCCGGGCGCTGGTGGCGAACCCGGATTGGCCGGAGCTGGTCCGCCGCGGGCGCACGGACGACCTGCGGAACTTCGAGGCCGGGATGCTCACGGCCCTCGACTGAGCCGTCGGTCCGCCCGGTCCCTGGTCGGCGCGCCCGGTGTGCCACAGGTCAGGGCAGGGCGCCGTCGGCCCGGACGGCCTCCTGGTTGGCCGCCTCGACGATCGCGTCCAGCAGCCCCGGAAAGGCCCGGTCGAGGTCGGTCCGACGCAGCATGTTCATCTTCGACGTACCGGCGTAGTACTGCCGGACGATGCCGGACTGGCGCAGTACGCGGAAGTGGTGCGTGCCGGTGGATCGCGTCACCGAGATGGCGAAGGTGCCGCACGCCATGTCGCCGGGGGCGTTCGCGATCTGGCGGACGATGCTGCGCCGCACCGGGTCTGCGAGGGCTTCGAGCACGCCCTGCAGCGTGATGTCGTCCGCGTCGGGGTGGTCGGTGATGCGATCTACGGCCGTCCGTGCGGTCACTTCGTGCCTCCTGTTCGGCTGAGCTCATCGTACGACGGTCGTCATATGACGATGACTGTCAACGTTTGACAGGCGTCGTCATATGGACTTCAGTTGAGACGTGCGGGCTTCTCAACTCGCCGTCCCCACAAGGGTTTGACGCGGGAGGCACCCTCCGCGTGTCTGGGATGGGAATTCCCCAATGCGCCCGTCCTTTCAGGCCACCCCCAAGGAGAGCGATTAGCGATGACAACCGCCGAGACCAGCGCGGCGCCGGCCGGCGGCGCCCAGGTGGGCTCACCGAACGCGTCAAGCGGTATGAAGATCGCCGCGTTGGCCACCGGCTTCGTGATGGCCACGCTGGACGTCACGATCATCAACGTCGCTGGAGCGACGCTGCAAGAGCGGCTCCAGGCCAGCCTCACGCAGTTGACCTGGATCGTGGACGGCTACGTCCTGACCTTCGCCTCGCTGCTGATGCTCGCAGGCGGCCTTGCCAACCGCAGGGGCCCGAAGACCATCTACATGTGGGGCATGGTCCTGTTTCTCATCGCGTCGCTGGCCTGTGCCCTGTCCCCCTCACCGGAGGCCCTCATCGCGGCCCGGCTGCTCCAGGGAGCCGGCGCGGCGCTCTTCATGCCCAGCTCGCTGTCCCTGCTCGTCTCCTCGTTCCCCGAGAAGCGGCAGCGCACCCGCATGCTCGGCCTGTGGTCGGCGATCGTGGCCACCTCGTCCGGTGTCGGGCCGACCCTCGGCGGCCTGATGGTGAGCGCCTTCGGCTGGCAGAGCATCTTCCTGCTCAACCTGCCGATCGGTGTGATCGGCATGGTGATGACGCACAGGCTCATCGCTGCGCCCGAGAGCCGGTCGCTGAAGCTGGCAGTTCCCGGCCACATCATCTGGATCATCACCCTCGCGGCCGTGAGCTTCGCACTCATCGAAGGTCCTCAGCTCGGTTGGACGGCAGGCCCGGTCGTCGTCGCCTACGCCGTCGCCGTGGTCGCCGCCGCAGCGCTGGTCCTGCGGGAGCGCCGCAGCGAGAACCTCGTCATGCCCTGGGGCCTGTTCGCCTCTCCCGGCTTCTCCGGGGCCAACCTTGTGGGCTTCTGCTTCAACTTCGCGCTCTTCGGCAGCATCTTCATGCTGGGGCTGTTCTTCCAGCACGCCCAGGGGGCAAGCCCGTTCGTCGCGGGCCTGCAACTCATCCCGATCACGATCCTGTCGCCCCTGGCCAACGTGGTGTACTCGCGGATCTCCGGCCGGTTCGCCAACGGCCCGCTACTGACCGTGTTCCTGCTGGTGGCCGGCGTCGTCTCGCTCGCCATGACCGCGGTCTCGCCGTCGACGCCCTACTGGTTGATCGCCATCGGAATTGGCGTCGCGAACCTCGGCTCCGGGATCGTCTCTCCTGGCATGACGGCCGCCCTGGTGGACGCCGCCGGCCCGGCGCACGCCAACATCGCGGGTTCCGTCCTCAACGCCAACCGTCAGCTCGGCTCACTGGTCGGCATCGCCGTCATCGGGGTCGTGCTGCACACCACGTCCGACTGGGATACGAGCGTGTCCGTCTGCTTCCTCCTCGTGGGCGTGATGTATCTGCTCGGGGCGGTGTCTGCCTGGCGGCTCGTCACCCGCTCCGAGCGCCGGGAGTCCGAACGGGCGACCGCCGACTCCGTTCGCGCCTGACAAGGCCAGCAGACGGCCCCGGCTGCACGCCGCGTCCCCCTGCGCCGTGCGGCCGGGGGCACACGGCGAGAGGACCGATGACCATTGCAGGAAGGACCGCGGTCGTCGCGGGCGCAACCCCGGACTGGGGTGTGGCCGCGGCGGCCTCGGGCTCGGCGGGTGGTGACACAGCTGTGCGCAGGCCGTGGTTGTTTGGGGTTGCGGACGTCGGCGCCCGGTGGTGATCCGGGCGCTGGCCGGGACCTGGCTCACCTGTCGGTGAACTACCGGCGCGAACACCCCGGTAGTGTCGGTACCAGTGGCGTTTGCGCCATACCAGCTCCACTTCACGCTCGCCGCGTAGGCTGTCGGTGTCGTCGCAGCAGGAGGCGCGAGGCTGGCAAGGCCCTCGATCCAACCTGACGCTTCGTCGGAAAAGTCAGCAATCGGTCAGCATGGGTCCTGAAGAACCTGGGGAATGCTGCCCGGACCTGCGACTCGCTGTAGGGTATGGAAAACGCCCTTGACCTGCAAAAACGCAGGCAGGGAGCTTTGATCCTGGAGTATCTCGATGCTGCGTACAATGTTCAAGTCGAAGATCCACCGTGCCACGGTGACCGAGTCCGACCTGCACTACGTGGGCTCCGTGACAGTGGACGCCGAGCTGATGGACGCCGCCGACCTGCTGCCCGGCGAGCTGGTGCACATCGTCGACATCGACAACGGCAACCGCCTGGAGACGTACGTGATCGAGGGCGAACGCGGCTCCGGCGTCATCGGCATCAACGGCGCGGCGGCCCACCTGGTCAAGCCCGGCGACCTGGTCATCCTGATCAGCTACGCGCAGGTGGACGACGAGGAGGCGCGGCGTATGCGGCCCAGGGTCGTGCACGTGGACGCGCGCAACCGCGTCGTGGGGCGCGGCTCGGACCCGTCCGAGCCGGTGCCCGGCGGCCCGGCGGTGCGCGGCCCGCACGCCGTCGCGCGCGCCTGACCGGCGGGCCGGCCGGCTGCCGGCGTAGAAGGGGCCCGGCGCCCCACCTCCGATGGGTGGGGCGCCGGGCCCTTCGTGGGCTGTGTGCCGCCTGCCGCTACTTGCCGCTGTTGGAGCTCACCTCGTCGAGCACGCCCTGCGCCTCGTCCTCCAGGCGCGGGCCGGCGAGCCAGGTCGACTCCAGCGGGCCGATGGAGTTGACCGAGATCAGTTCGAGCTCACCGTTGTCGCCGGTGCGCAGCCAGGGGCCGCCGGAGGAGCCGCCGGTCATGGTGCAGCCGGCCCAGTACATGACGGGCATGGCGGCGTCGAGCGACAGCCGCGCCGGGGTGTCGGTGCAGGAGTACAGGTGCTCGCCGTCGTACGGCGCCGCCGCCGGGTAGCCGAAGAGCTCGACCTCGCCGACGCCGGAGACCGCGGGGGCGTCGAAGTTGACGGGCACGGAGCCGCCGACGGCCTCCTCCAGGGACTGGCCGGAGCCGTCCTCGGGCTCGACCGACATGACGGCGAAGTCGCCGTGCGCGCCGTCGCCGCCCATCTCGGAGCCGTTCTGCACCCAGTAGTCCGTGGTGGACACGTAATTGCTCCACCAGACCCCGTGGGGCGCGATCTCCTCCAGCGGAGCCTGGAGGCTCTCATCCGCGGGCAGGCCGTTGGGGTTGTAGTACGGCACGAAGACGATGTTCCGGTACCAGCCGCCGCTGGCCCCCGCGTGGACGCAGTGACCGGCCGTGGCCACCAGGTTGGACTGTCCCGGCGCGTTCGGGTCCGAGACCACCGTCCCGGAGCAGGACATCGCGCCCTGCGGCGTGTCGAAGAACACCCGGCCGACCGGCGGCGCGTTGTCGGTGTACGGCACCTGCGCCTCGATGGCATCGACGACCTCCGGCTGCGGGTCGGTGATGCCCCGGTCGTCGTCGGGGTCGTCCGCCTCAGGCGCGTTGGGGTCCTCCTCGATCTGCTCCTCGTCGATCTCCGGGTCCCGCTCCTCGGCCTCACCGAAGCGGTCGTTCCACAGGTCCTCGATGATCGGGCCGAAGTAGTCGCCGAGCTCGCGCAGCCAGCGGTCGTCGTCCCAGTTCTGCCACTCACCCTCCAGCCAGGCGTCCAGGTCGATGTCGATCGGCAGGTCGTCGACGATGTCCTGGAGCCGGTCGTCGGCCTGCGCGTCGTCCGAGGGCGTGGTGCCGCCCGGATCGCCGCCCGAGTCTTCGCTGCAGGCGGTGGCGGTGAGCGCGAGGCAGGCGGCCAGCGCTGTGGCTGCCATGGCGGCGCGGCGGCGGCCCGGCCGCCTGCGTATCGATGACATGGGCGAACTCCCCCTGGTTTGTGCCTGTTGAGCGGTATGCATGATGTGTCTTCACTCCGCGTGGCGCGGAGCGCCCTCCACTATGCCGTTGACCATCTGGACGGCTTCGGTGGGGTCCCCGGTTCCGGGGCGGGGTGCGAAGGATCTTCCCACACGGCCGTGGCCCATCGCGCCGAGCGTCGTTAACACGAATGGAGGAACGCCGGAGGACCGCCGCGGACGCCCGCGCCCAGGCGCGGCGAACGGGCCGACGGCGCAACGGACCAGGCGACGAAGGAGGCAGGCGCGGCGGCCGGCCGGCGCACGCACCGCCGGGGCGGCCGCACGCCGCACACCCCATGACCCCACAGCCACCCCCCGAGCGCAGCCCAGCTCGCGAGCGCGATCGCGAGCTGGGAGCTCCGCTGCTCCGTCGGCTGGCCCGGCTGGTGGAGCCCGCCGCGTCCCGGCAGGCACGCCGGGGAGCCAGGGCCGACGACGCGCCCGCCGCGCTCGCCTCGCCGGAGGAGGGGCCGCCGGCGCAGGCCCCCGACGCCCCGGCCGCCCCGGACGCCGATCCGCTGGAGCACCCCGACGCCGTCCTTGCCGCGGACGCCGCCGCGACCGAGAACCTGCTCCGCTGCTGGGTGCGCGAACGCGGCGTCGAGGGGCCCGACGGGGACACCCTGCACGTCCCGCTCGCCGCCTCGGGCGCCGCGCTGCGCGTCCCCGTGCGCTACTGGTCGGCGACCGGCTGGCACCGCTTCGGCACCCTCGCCCTGGCCGGCGCCCCCGCCGGGGCTCCCCCCGTGGACGCCGTCACCCTCGCCGCCCTCCTCGGCCGGGAGGCCGCCCACGGCGGGCCCGCCCAGCCGGATCAGCCCGCCCCGCCCGCCGGCGGCCACCCGGTCGGCGAGTCCGCCGAACTCGTCGCCCGGGTCGCCGACTCGGCGCGCCGCACCGCCGCGTTCCTGGCCGCCCGCCGGGCCGAGCCCGGCCCGGCCCTCCACGGCGACGCGTTCCTCGACGCCGAGCAGTCGCTGATCCTCGGCCACCCCCTCCACCCCACGCCCAAGAGCCGCGAGGGACTGGCCGACGGCGACGCCCGGCGCTTCTCGCCCGAGCTGCGCGGCTCGTTCCGGCTGCACTGGCTGGCCGTGGACCGTGCCGCGCTGGCGGCCGACTCTGCCTGGCGCGAGGAGGGCGCGATCGTGCCCGCCACCGTGCTCGCCACCCGGCTCGCCGGGGAGGGCCTGCGGCTGCCCCCGGACACCGTGCCCCTGCCGCTACACCCCTGGCAGGCCCGCGAGGTGGTGCAACGCCCCGACGTGGCGCGGCTCCTGGCCGACGGGGCCCTGCACGACCTCGGCGAGCACGGCGAGCCCTGGCACCCCACCTCCTCGGTGCGCACCGTTCACCGGCCCGGCGCACCGGCCATGCTCAAGCTGTCGCTGGCCCTGCGCATCACCAACTCCCGCCGCGAGAACCTCCGCAAGGAGCTCCACCGGGGCGTGGAGGTGCACCGGCTGCTCACGGGCGAGCTGGGCAAGCGCTGGCATGCGGCGTTCCCCGACGGGCCCGGCTTCGGCATCGTGCGCGACCCCGCGTGGCTCGGGGTCGACGACGCCGACGGGCAGCCGGTGCCCGGCCTCGACGTGGTGGTGCGCCACAGCCCCTTCGGCGCGGCCGAGGACGTGGCCTGCGTGGCGTCGCTGACCGCGCCGCGCCCGTGGCCGGGCCGCGGTGAGGGCGAGCTGCGTTCGCGCCTGGCCGACGTGATCGGGGCGCTGGCCGCGCGCACCGGGCGGGACGGCGAGGCGGTCGCCGTGGAGTGGCTGCTGCGCTACCTGCGGGCGGTCGTGCGGCCCGCGCTGTGGCTGGACGCCGAGGCGGGCATCGCCCTGGAGGCGCACCAGCAGAACACGCTGGTGCTGCTGGACGCCGACGGCTGGCCGGCCGGCGGGCGGTACCGCGACAACCAGGGCTTCTACTTCCGCGCCTCGCACCGCGCGTCCCTCGACCGGCTGCTGCCCGGCATCGGCGAGCACTCCGACACCTTCGTGGCCGACGACGTCGCCACCGAGCGCTTCGTCTACTACCTCGGCATCAACAACGTCCTCGGCCTCATCGGCGCCTTCGGCTCCCAGGGGCTCGCCGACGAGGCGCTGCTGCTCGCGGCGTTCCGCCGCTTCCTCGCCGAGGAGGCCGCCCGCGGCGGGGCGGGCGGGCCCGTCTCACCGCTGCCGGAACGCCTGCTCCAGGCCCGGACGCTGCGCTGCAAGGCCAACCTGCTGACGCGGCTTCACGGCCTCGACGAGCTGGTCGGCCCGGTGGACGGCCAGTCCGTGTACGTCACCATCCCCAACCCGCTGGCCTGAGGGAGGCGAGCGTGACCGCCTCCTCACCGCCGGATCTGCTGGACGGCGTCGCCGGCTGGGGCCCGGCCGCCACCCCGTCGGGGGTCTTCCGCCTGGCGCCGGTCCGCCTGGAGCGCGATCTGCCGCTGATCGCCGCATGGATGAACGACCCGGTCGTCGACGCCTTCTGGGAGCTGGCCGGGCCGCCGGAGCGCACCGCCGAACACATCCGCCCCCAGCTCGAGGGCGACGGCCGCAGCCTGCCCTGCCTCGGGCTGCTCGACGGCAGTCCCATGAGCTACTGGGAGATCTACCGCGCCGACCTCGACCCGCTGGCGCGCCACTACCCCTGCCGCCCGCACGACACCGGGATCCACCTGCTCATCGGCGACGCCGCCGACCGGGGCCGCGGCCTCGGCGGCGCCCTGCTGCGCGCCGCCGCCGAGCTGGTGCTGCGTCACCGGCCGTGCTGCCGACGGGTCCTGGCCGAGCCGGACGTGCGCAACGCCGCCAGCGTCGCTGCGTTCCGCGCGGCCGGATTCCGCAAGGCAGCCGAGACCCAGCTGCCGGACAAGCGCGCCGCGATCATGCTCCGGCACCGCTGAGCGCCCCCGTTCCCACCGAGAGGAGACCCCCATGCAGCCATCCCAGCCGTCCGCCGAGGCGTGGCGCGCCGCCGCGCGCCGCCTGTTCGCCAAGATGCTCGGCGAGTTCGCCTACGAGGGCGTCATCACGCCGCGACCCGAGACGGCGAACGCCGGAGCCGGCGCCGACGCCCGGGCCGACGCCGACGGGGGCGCCCGCGCCGCGGCGTACCGGCTGCCCGTCACCCCCGCGTTGAGCTACCGCTTCCGCGCACGCCGCGGCGCCTACGGCCACTGGCGCGTCGACCCGGCCTCCATCACCCCCGACGCCGACCCGCTGGCGTTCCTCGCCCACGCCCACGACACCCTGCTCGACCTGCCCGGCGACACCACCGGCCACCTCATACGCGAGCTCACCGCCACCCTCAGCGCCGACACGGTGCTTGGCGAGAACGCCCTCAGCGCCGCCGAACTCGCCGATCTCGACTACGCCGAGCTGGAGGGCCACCAGAGCGGCCACCCGTGGCTGGTGGCGAACAAGGGCCGCCTCGGCTTCTCCGCCGCCGACGCGCGCCGCTGGGCCCCCGAGGCCCGCACCGCCCGCCCGCTGCCCTGGCTCGCCGTCCGCCGCGACCTCGCCCACTACCGCGGCGTGCCCGCGCTCGCGACGCCGGAGCGGCTCTACGCCGAGGAGCTGTCCGCCGCCACCCGGGAGACCTTCGCCCGCGCCGTGGCCGCGCGGGGCGGCGACCCCGCACGCTACCTGTGGCTGCCGGTCCACCCCTGGCAGTGGGACGAGACGATATCCCCGCTGTTCGCCCCCCAGATCGCCGAGGGCGCGATCGTCCCGCTGCCCAGCGACGGCGAACTGCGCCTGCCGCAGCAGTCCGTCCGCACCTTCCTCAACGTCAGCCGCCCGCGCGCCCGCAGCGTCAAGCTCCCGCTCTCGGTGCTCAACACCCTCGTCTGGCGCGGCCTGCCCACCGAGCGCACCCTCGCCGCCCCGGCCGTCACCACCTGGATCCACGCGCTGCGCGACGCCGACCCCTTCCTCGCCGGCGAGACCCGCGTCGTCCTGCTCGGCGAGACCGCCTCGGTCACCGTCGAGCACCCCCTCTACGACCGGCTGCCCGGCGTTCCGTACCAGTACCGGGAGCTGCTGGGCTGCATCTGGCGCGAGCCGGTCGGCGGCTACCTCGACCCGGGGGAGCGCGCCCGCACCCTCGCCGCGCTGATCGCCGTCGACCCGGCCGGGCGCGCCGTCACCGCCGAGCTGGTCTCGCGCTCCGGGCTGGCCCCGCGCGACTGGCTGCGCTGCCTCTTCGCCGCCCTGCTGCCGCCGCTGCTGCACTTCCTCTACCGCTACGGCACCGTCTTCTCGCCGCACGGCGAGAACGCCATCGTCGTCTTCGACGAGCGCGACGTTCCGGTGCGGCTGGCGGTCAAGGACTTCGTCGACGACGTGAACCTGAGCGCCGAGCCGCTGCCGGAGACGGCCGCCATGCCGGTGGAGGTGAGCGAGGTGCTGCTGCGCGAGCCGCCGCGCTTCCTCACCCAGTTCATCCACTCCGGGCTCTTCGTCGGGGTCCTGCGCTACCTCGCCCCGCTGTGCGAGGAGCAACTGGGGGTGGCGGAGGCCGAGTTCTGGTCACTCGTCCGGGCGGAAGTCCTCCGCTACCAGCGGCGGTTCCCGGAGCTGAAGGAGCGCTTCGAGACCTTCGACCTCCTCACCCCGCGCATCGAGCGGCTGTGCCTCAACCGCAACCGCCTCTACCTCGACGGCTACCGCGACCGGGCGGAGCGCCCGCACGCCGCCGTGCACGGGACCGTGGCGAACCCGCTGCACAGCACCTGAGCACGCCCCGAACGCGGCGGCGACTGTCGGCGCCGGCGCGTAAGGTGACAGCCCTATGACTGACGCATCCGAGGGCCCCACTGACGCATCCGAGGGCATCACCGAGAGCACGCCCGGGGAGCCCGCCGGGCCCGCCGGGAAGCCCGAGCTCACCGAGCTGCTGAACGCCGCCGTCACCGCCATCGGTGGCACCGAGCGGCCGGGCCAGGTCGCCATGGCCCAGGCCGTCTCCGAGGCCATCGCCGGCGGCACCCACCTGCTCGTCCAGGCGGGCACGGGCACCGGCAAGTCCCTCGGGTACCTGGTGCCCGCCCTCGCGCAGGGCGAGCGCGTCGTGGTCGCCACGGCGACGCTCGCGCTGCAGCGGCAGCTGATCGAGCGCGACCTGCCGCGCACGGCGGAGGCGCTGCGCCCGCTGCTGCGCCGCGCCCCGGAGTTCGCCACCCTCAAGGGCCGCTCCAACTACCTGTGCCTCCACCGCCTGCACGAGGGCGTGCCGCAGGACGACGAGCAGGGGCTCTTCGACGCCTTCGAGACGGCGCAGCCGACCAGCAGGCTCGGCAGGGACCTGCTGCGGCTGCGCGACTGGGCCGACGAGACCGAGTCGGGCGACCGGGACGAGATGACGCCCGGCGTCTCCGACCGCGCCTGGTCCCAGGTGTCTGTCTCCTCCCGGGAGTGCCTGGGCGCCAGCAGGTGCGCGTACGGGGCCGAGTGCTTCGCCGAGGCCGCCCGGGAGCACGCCAAGCTGGCCGAGGTCGTCGTCACCAACCACGCCCTGCTCGCCATCGACGCCATCGAGGGCGCCCCGGTGCTGCCGGGGCACGAGGTGCTCATCATCGACGAGGCCCACGAGCTGGTCTCGCGGGTCACCGGGGCCGCCACCGGGGAGCTGACCCCGGGCGGCGTCAGCCGCGCCGTGCGGCGGGCGGCCAAGCTCGTCGACGAGAAGGCCGCCGACCAGATGCTGACGGCGGCCGAGACGTTCGAGCGGCTGCTGGAGGTGGCCGCCCCCGGGCGGCTGACCGAGATCCCGGAGGATCTGGGATACGCCCTGGCGGCTCTGCGGGACGCCGCCCGCGCCGTCATCACCGCCCTGGGAGCGACGCGCGACAAGTCGGTGCAGGACGAGGACGCCGTGCGCAAGCAGGCGCTGGCCTCGGTCGAGGCGGTGCAGGATGTCGCCGACCGGATCGTGCAGCGCTCGGAGCACGACGTGGTCTGGTTCGAGCAGCACGACCGGTACGGCGCCTCGCTGCGCGTCGCGCCGCTGTCGGTCTCCGGGCTGCTGCGGGAGAAGCTGTTCAGCGACCGGTCGGTGGTGCTGACCTCGGCCACCCTCAAGCTCGGTGGCGACTTCAACGGCGTCGGCGCCTCGCTGGGGCTGGCGCCCGAGGGGGAGCGGGGCGAGGACCTGCCCGAGTGGCGCGGCCTGGACGTCGGCTCGCCGTTCGACTACCGCAAGCAGGGCATCCTCTACGTGGCGCAGCACCTCGCGCCGCCCGGCCGGGAGGGCAGCCGGGCCGACATGCTGGACGAGCTGGCGGAGCTGGTGGAGGCGGCGGGCGGGCGCACGCTCGGCCTCTTCTCCTCCATGCGCGCCGCCCAGGTGGCCGCGGAGGAGCTGCGCGGCCGCCTGGACCTGCCGATCCTGCTGCAGGGGGAGGAGACCCTCGGCGAGCTGATCCGGACCTTCGCGGAGGACGCCGGGACCTGCCTGTTCGGCACGCTCTCCCTCTGGCAGGGCGTCGACGTGCCCGGCCCGAACTGCCAGCTCGTGGTGATGGACCGCATCCCCTTCCCGCGCCCGGACGACCCGCTGATGAGCGCCCGGCAGAAGGCCGTGGAGGAGGCGGGGGGCAGCGGCTTCATGGCGGTGGCCGCGACGCACGCCGCGCTGCTGATGGCGCAGGGCTCGGGCCGGCTGGTCCGCTCCACGGAGGACCGGGGCGTCGTCGCCGTGCTCGACCCGAGGCTGGCCAAGGCCCGGTACGGCAGCTTCCTGCGGGCCTCGATGCCGGACTTCTGGTACACCACGGACCGGAACCAGGTGCGCCGCTCGCTCGCCGCGATCGACGCGGCAGCCCGCGCCGCCGCCGCGTCGTGACGCCGCGGGACCAGGTCCGGGACCGGCCGGGCCCGGGCGCGAGCCGGGCCCCGGGCCGGGTGCTAGACCCGGCGCATGACGGCGACGACCTTGCCCAGTATGGTCGCCTCGTCGCCGGGAATCGGCTGGTAGGCGGCGTTGTGCGGCAGCAGCCAGACCTGGCCGTCCTCGCGCTTGAAGCGCTTGACGGTGGCCTCGCCCTCGATCATCGCCGCCACGATGTCGCCGTTCTCCGCGACGGGCTGGCGGCGCACGGTCACCCAGTCCCCGTCGCAGATCGCGGCCTCGATCATCGAGTCGCCCACGACCTTCAGCACGAAGAGCTCGCCGTCGCCCACCAGCTGCCGGGGGAGGGGGAAGACGTCCTCCACGGACTCCTCGGCCAGGATCGGGCCGCCCGCGGCGATGCGGCCGACGAGCGGCACGTACGACGCCGCGGGCTTGCCGGCGGTGTCGGTGGCCGGGGGAACCGGCGTTTCGGCGCCGCGCACCTCGTACGCCCGGGGGCGGTGCGGATCGCGGCGCAGGAAGCCCTTCCGCTCCAGAGCCATCAGCTGATGGGCGACGGAGGAGGTGCTCGACAGCCCCACCGCCTGGCCGATCTCCCGCATCGACGGCGGGTAGCCCCGGCGCTGCACGGAGTCCCGGATGACCTCGATGACCCGGCGCTGCCTGTCCGTGAGCCCGGAGCTGTCGGCCCGGATGCCCGGTGGACGCCCGGGCATCGGCCTCACGGGCGCGCCGTCCGGCGCGGCCATCCGGTCCTGGCGGCGCTCAGCGGCGGTGATGGCGTCGTCTGCTGCGGTGGTCATGTCGGCCCTTTCTCAGGCTGGTACTCCCTAGTCACACAACGGTAGTTGCTATCGAAAGGTTGCGCCAAACACACGTTCGAGTGAAAAAACGCAGATCGACTGACGCGATCAAGGAATCAGGTGTATAGCCGCAAACGGTAACCCAGGGTGTCCGATTACGGTAGCCCCCGGCGCCGCGGATCCGCCCGCGCGGCCCGGTCGTCGGCGCTGCGTCACCCGTCGGCGGCGGCGCGTGGCCGCACGACACGCGCGAGGCACGGAAGCGCTGCACAACCCTAGATCTAGTGGTTGGATGTCCGCCGGTCCCCACAAATTGTGGTCCCAT
The DNA here is from genome assembly GCF_052246635.1 of Streptomyces sp. 6N223. Lineage (NCBI taxonomy): Bacteria > Bacillati > Actinomycetota > Actinomycetes > Kitasatosporales > Streptomycetaceae > Streptomyces > Streptomyces sp. 6N223. The sequence goes on from NZ_JBQQCA010000068.1 coordinate 28,894, forward strand.
GGCGTCATCCGCGGCGGATATCGCCTATGCTTGGGCATCGCCCCCAGGGCCGGTGCGCCGGTCCGGTGGGGGCTGTCGGCTCGTGCCACCACGGGTGTCGCCAGCACGCTGCGTCACCGATGCTGTGAGAAGGGAGACAGGCGATGCACTGCCCCTTCTGTCGCCACTCCGACAGCCGCGTCGTTGACAGCCGGACCGCCGACGACGGCACCGTGATCCGCCGCCGCCGCCAGTGCCCGAGCTGCGCCCGGCGTTTCACCACGGTCGAGACCGCCTCGCTCATGGTCATCAAGCGCAGCGGCGTGACCGAGCCGTTCAGCAGGGACAAGGTGATCGCCGGCGTGCGCAAGGCCTGCCAGGGGCGTCCGGTCACCGAGGACGCCCTCGCCCAGCTCGGCCAGCGCGTGGAGGAGGCGGTGCGGGCCACGGGCAGCGCGGAGCTGTCCACGCACGACGTCGGCCTGGCCATACTCGGCCCGCTCCGCGAGCTCGACCTCGTGGCCTACCTGCGCTTCGCGTCCGTCTACCGGGCCTTCGACTCGTTGGAGGACTTCGAGGCGGCCATCGCCGAGCTCCGCGAGAGCATCAGGGACACCCGGCGGGAGGAGCGTCCCGCCGCCGAGGAGGACGAGGCCAGGGGCCCGGCGGCGCCGGGTCAGCGCGCCGCCGCCGGCTGAGCGGCGGGGCACCCGGCCGGTGCGCATCGTCGCGTTCCGGCCATCAGAACAGAATCCGTGATCCGGGAACAATCCGGTCACACCAGGGCGTTACGCCCGTACAGGGAGGCGGAATGACTGAGACGACGAGCGGCCCGGCACGTGGCTCCCGCGCCAAGGCTGGCAAGGGAGGCAAGGGCCTGCGGATCGAGCGCATCCACACCACCCCCGGCGTGCACCCGTACGACGAGGTGGTCTGGGAGCGCCGTGACGTCGTCATGACCAACTGGCGCGACGGCTCGATCAACTTCGAGCAGCGGGGCGTCGAGTTTCCCGACTTCTGGTCGGTGAACGCGGTCAACATCGTCACGAGCAAGTATTTCCGCGGTGCCAACGGCACCCCGCAACGGGAGACCAGCCTCAAGCAGTTGATCAACCGCGTGGTGAAGAGCTACCGCGCGGCGGGGGAGAAGCACGGATACTTCGCCTCGCCCGCGGACGCGGAGATCTTCGAGCACGAGCTGACGTACGCCCTGCTGCACCAGATCTTCAGCTTCAACTCGCCGGTGTGGTTCAACGTCGGCACCAAGCAGCCCCAGCAGGTCAGCGCCTGCTTCATCCTCTCCGTCGAGGACTCCATGGAGTCGATCCTCGACTGGTACAAGGAGGAGGGGATGATCTTCAAGGGCGGCTCCGGCGCCGGGCTGAACCTCTCGCGCATCCGGTCGTCCAAGGAGCTGCTCTCCTCCGGGGGCAACGCCTCCGGGCCCGTCTCCTTCATGCGCGGCGCCGACGCCTCCGCCGGCACCATCAAGTCCGGGGGCGCCACCCGCCGCGCGGCCAAGATGGTCGTGCTCGATGTCGACCACCCCGACATCGAGGCGTTCATCGAGACCAAGGTCAAGGAGGAGGAGAAGATCCGCGCCCTGCGCGACGCGGGCTTCGACATGGACCTCGGCGGGGACGACATCACCTCCGTCCAGTACCAGAACGCCAACAACTCGGTGCGCGTGACCGACGCGTTCATGCGGGCGGTGGAGTCGGGATCCCGGTTCGGCCTGCGGGCGCGGATGACCGGCGAGATCATCGAGGAGGTCGACGCGCGGGCGCTGTTCACGAGGATGGCCGAGGCCGCCCACGCCTGCGCCGACCCCGGGATCCAGTACGACGACACCATCAACCACTGGCACACCTCGCCCGAGTCCGGCCGGATCACCGCGTCGAACCCGTGCAGCGAGTACATGCACCTGGACAACTCCTCCTGCAACCTCGCCTCCCTGAACCTGCTGAAGTTCCTCCAGGACGACGACGCGGGCAACCAGTCCTTCGACGCCGAGCGGTTCGCCAAGGTCGTCGAGCTGGTGATCACGGCGATGGACATCTCCATCTGCTTCGCCGACTTCCCGACCCAGAAGATCGCCGAGACCACGCGCGCCTTCCGGCAGCTCGGCATCGGGTACGCCAACCTCGGCGCGCTGCTCATGGCCACCGGCCACGCCTACGACTCCGACGGCGGCCGGGCCCTGGCCGGCGCGATCACCTCGCTGATGACCGGCGTCTCCTACCGGCGTTCCGCCGAGCTGGCGGCGGTCGTCGGCCCCTTCGAGGGGTACGCGCGCAACGCGGACGCCCACAACCGGGTCATGCGCCAGCACGCGGACGCCAACGCCACGGCCAAGCGCATGGACGACCTGGACACCCCGGTGTGGGCCGCGGCCACCGAGGCGTGGCAGGACGTCGTCCGCCTCGGCAAGAAGAACGGTTTCCGCAACGCCCAGGCCTCCGTGCTGGCCCCGACCGGCACCATCGGCCTGATGATGGACTGTGACACCACGGGCATCGAGCCGGACCTCGCGCTGGTGAAGTTCAAGAAGCTGGTGGGCGGCGGCTCCATGCAGATCGTCAACAACACGGTCCCCAAGGCGCTGAAGAGGCTCGGGTACCAGGCGGAGCAGGTTGAGGCGATCGTCGCCCACATCGCCGAGCACGGCAACGTGGTCGACGCCCCGGGCCTGAAGCCGGAGCACTACGAGGTCTTCGACTGCGCCATGGGCGAGCGCTCGATCGCCCCGATGGGCCACGTGCGGATGATGGCCGCCACCCAGCCGTTCCTCAGCGGCGCGATCTCCAAGACCGTGAACATGCCCAGCACCAGCACGGTCGAGGACGTCGAGGAGATCTACCTCCAAGGCTGGAAGCTGGGCGTGAAGGCCCTGGCCGTGTACGTGGAGAACAGCAAGGTCGGCCAGCCGCTGTCCGCCAAGAAGAAGGAGGGGCAGGCGGCGGCCGGGACCGCAGGGAGCGCCGGCGCGGACGCCGGGAAGGAGAGCGAGCCGGAGCGGATCGTCGAGTACCGGCCGGTCCGCAAGCGGCTGCCCAAGGGCCGACCGGGCATCACCACCTCGTTCTCGGTGGGCGGCGCCGAGGGCTACATGACGGCCAACTCCTACCCGGACGACGGCCTGGGCGAGGTCTTCCTGAAGATGTCGAAGCAGGGCTCCACCCTGGCCGGCATGATGGACGCCTTCTCCATCGCCGTCTCCGTGGGCCTGCAGTACGGCGTTCCGCTGGAGACGTACGTCTCGAAGTTCACCAACATGCGCTTCGAGCCGGCCGGCATCACCGACGACCCGGACGTCCGCATGGCGCAGTCCATCGTGGACTACATCTTCCGCCGCCTGGCGCTGGACTTCCTGCCGTTCGAGACCCGATCGGCGCTCGGCATCCACACCGCCGCCGAGCGGCAGCGCCACCTGGAGACCGGCTCGTACGAGCCCAGCGACGACGAGATGGACGTCGAAGGGCTCTCGCAGTCCGCGCCGCGCCAGACCGAGACGGCGACCGGTCCGGCGACCTCGGCCCGGCGGCCGGAGCCCCCGGCCGCGACCGCCCCCTCGGCGCTGCCGGCGCCGCAGCAGGCGCACAACTCCACGGAGCTGCTGGAGATGCAGCTCGGCCTGAACGCCGACGCCCCGCTGTGCTTCTCCTGCGGCACGAAGATGCGCCGCGCCGGCAGCTGCTACGTCTGCGAGGGCTGCGGCTCCACCAGCGGCTGCAGCTGAGACCGGGCGGAATCGCATGCGGTGCATCATTCGCCTTGATCGGCTACGACCGAAGTAGCAGGTGACAGCAGGTCACGAGGGGGAGCCGGTTTCGACTGGCTCCCCCTCTACAGGCGCTACGGCTTCGAAGACACCGGCGAGCGGCACCTGTGGGGAGACAAGCTGCCGAACCTCCGTATGACCCGGGCGAGCGCCGCGGAACAACGAGGCGATCAGCACTGAACGGCTTCGCTCAGCCGCCGAGCACGCGATCAACGTCTCCGCGCCTGCCCGCCACAGATGGGAAACGGCTCACTGCCTCTTGGACTCCGCATTCCCCTGCTTCAGCGCGGCGACGAAGTCAATTGGGGTAGGTCTGCAGCCAGGCCGCAAGGAGCGTGTGGGCAAGGGCTGAGGCGTCCTCCACCCGGGCGCTGTCGATCAAGAAGTCCACACGGGCATTGTTCAGTGCGCCCCGTCGGGCCGCCGGGCGATATTCGCAGACCGAGCCGCGCTGATTCATGGCATGCCGTAGCGGTACCGACGCCGGACTCCCGAGCAGTACCGCCAGTAGCGGCGGAGGATCCCTCCCGAGGATGCCGGAGAGGGGCCCTGCTCAGTGGCGGAGGCGGGATTCCAGCCGCGCGCCGCGGAATCGGTGTGGGCGTCCTTCATGCCGGGAATGCGGTGAATGCCGCATAGTCTGAATAAGGACACTGCGCCAGTACAAGGGCGGGAGCGCGCCGCGGACGGCCTGCGCGTCCGGCGCGTGGTGCGCTCCCGCGTTCACCAGGGGGGCGGGAAGGAGGCCCGCCGTGACCAGCGCGATTCTTGTGACGGGCGGCACGGGATCCCTCGGCCGCCACGTGGTGTGGCGGCTGCTGGAGGACGAGCACGAGGTGCGCGTCCTCAGCCGCCGCCCCCGCCCGCCGAGCGACCGCTCGCCGACGGAGTGGGTGCGCGGCGACCTGAAGGCCGGGCGCGGGATCGACGAGGCGCTCTCGGGCGTCGACGCCGTCGTGCACTGCGCCACCACCGGCGGGCGGGGGGGGGGGGGGGGGGAGAGGAAGCTGA
>NZ_JBQQCA010000069.1:0-33644 GCF_052246635.1 Streptomyces sp. 6N223
GTCATTGCGGTTCTCGCCGAACCAGTAGTAGTACTCGCCGACCTTGACCACGCCCCCGCCATGGGCGTGGACCGGCTCCCCGTTCGGATCGGTGAACTGGGTCCCGTTGGCTATGGTCACCGGCGCGGCCTGGGCGGAGGGGACGATCAGGAACGCGGCGAGGAACGCCAGGGCCGGGAGCAGGGCGAGGCGCCACAGGCGCGGCGGTCGGACGCGGCGCCGACCTGTGGCGTGCGAGAAATGCTGGACGTGCATGGGGCGGCTCCCATCGTGGGGGGTTGGGTTCTCGCCGTCCGTGCGTGCTCGTGCCAGGGAGGTGATCGGCGGCCACCGATGGCACGTGCCGTTCAGGCTCAACCGATCGGAACACAGCGTCAATCGGCGCGACGTGAATCGATCAGAAACGATCACTTTCGATAGCGGCGGGCTGATCTCGCCCGGTCACGGACGGCTTCGGCGCGCGGCGCCCGCGCCGGACAGCGCGCCCCTTGCGCGCGCCGCGGCAGGACCCACGCCACCTGAGATTCGGCACAACAATCACCGTGGGCATTTCGGGAAAACGCTCTGGGTAGGCTCTGCGCGGCGAAATGTTAGATGTCAGCCGAAGGCCGTGATGTCTAAATTACAACGGGAGGGGGAGTCCCGGATGAGCCAAACAGTTCCGGTCGCCGCCGGCCGGTCAGCCATTTACGGCGGCGGACCACTCTACGGGGACGGCCAGGCCGCGATGGACATCCTGCGGTCCTCGGGTTTCACAACGGTCATCCTCTGGAGCATCCACGTCCAGGAGAATGGCGACCTCTACTACAACGATGCCAAGGTCGTGTCGAACGGCCAGTATGTCGGCAACGCGGCATGGCCTGCCCGGCTGCGGACGCTGAGGCAGGCCCCCACGTCGGTCAACCGCATCGAGGCGTCGGTCGGTTCGGCGGGCGCCTCCGACTGGGAGAACATTCACGCCCTGATCCACCAGCAGGGCACCGGACCGGACAGCATCTTGTACCGCAATTTCCTGGCGTTGAAGAATGCCACCGGGGCGGACGCGATCAACAACGACGACGAATCGCACTACGACGCCACATCGACCATCGACTTCGCGCGCATGACGGAAGCGATGGGATACATCAGCTTCACCATCGTGCCGTACACCAGAGTCTCGCACTGGCAGGAGGTCAGGAAAGGCCTCGGCTCACTGATGGATCGCGCCTATCTGCAGGTCTACGCCGGCGGCTCCGGCAATGATCCCGCGTGGTGGTCCGAGAAGTTGGGCATGCCCGTCGATCCCGGCCTGTGGTGCAAGCACGGCCCCGAGTGCGCACAGGGAGACTCGCCGGAACAGGTCAAGGAGAGGATGGTCGCCTGGCGCTCCTCGGCGGGCATCCCCGGCGGCTTCACGTGGTACTACGACGACATCAAGAAGTGCTGGGCACCGGGCCGCACCGCGGCGGACTACGCGCGGGCGATCAACGAGGCGACCCGTGCGTGAGAGAGACACGGGTCCTGGCAGACCGGCTCACCGCATGAGTGCCTCGGCCTCGGCCCGCTCTCGCAGGGGGCCGATGATGACGGGCAGGCGCCCGGGGTCGCGTTGACGGACGAAGTCCTCCGACGGCGAGCCACGCGGGAGTGGGGTAGCCGGCTTCTCTGACGCGGCCGACGCGACTCAACACTTAGCCCTTGCGCTCACTATCGCCCGGCGCAATACTTAGCCGCATGGCACAGTATTCGGCGCAACTCGACGGCGTGTTCGTGGCCCTCGCCGACCCGACCCGGCGCGCCGTCGTCCGGCGCCTCGGCCACGGGCCCACGAGCGTCGGCGACCTCGCCCGCGCGTTCCCGATGACCCTCCCCTCCTTCATGAAGCACGTGCGGACGCTCGAATCGAACGGGCTCATCCGCACGGTCAAGTCCGGCCGGGTGCGCACCTGCGTGCTCAACCACGAGCGGCTCGCCCTGGTCGACGACTGGCTCGCGGAGCAGCGCCGGATATGGGAACAGCGCACCGACCGCCTCGAACAGTTCGTCACCGACCCGGAGGAGAAGCGCAATGAGCCTTGACCGTGACCTCGACCTCGGCCTGGAGCGGATCATCCGCGCCCCCCGCACGACCGTGTGGGAGGCCTGGACCGACCCGTCCCGGCTTGAGCGGTGGTGGGTCCCGGCTCCGTCCCGCTGCCGGGTCGACCGCCTGGACCTGCGGCCCGGCGGGGCGTTCGTGACGAGCCTCAGCGACGACGGGGATGAATTCCTCCCGCACCTGAACGCGTGCTTCCTCGCCGTCGACGAACTCGAGCGGATCGTCTTCACCAACGCGATCGACAGCACGTGGCGTCCCGCCAGCCCGGCCCCGGTCGCGATGACCGCCACGGTCACCCTGAACGATCACCCCGACGGCACGGACTACCGGCTCGTCGTCCGGCACGGCACCCCCGACGCCCGGGCTCATCACGAAAAGCTCGGCTTCGCCGAGGGCACGGGGACGGTCACCGCCCAGCTGGCCGCCCTCGCGGAGGGCACGCGATGAAGATCACCCTCACCGAGTTCGTCACGCTGGACGGGGTCAGCCAGGGACCCGGCTCGCCGGACGAGGACACCAGCGACGGATTCACTCGCGGCGGCTGGCTCGTCCCCCACATGGACCAGACGTTCCTCCAACGCGCCTCCGACTGGCTCGACCTCGCCGACGGCCTGCTGCTCGGACGGCGGACCTACGAGGCGTTCGCACGCGACTGGCCGAAGATCACCGACCCGGCCGACCCGTTCACCCGGCGGATGAACGCCCTGCCGAAGTACGTCGTGACGAACACCCTCGCCCAAGGGACCTGGGACCCCACGATCGTCCTCAGGGGCGACCCGGTCCACGCGGTCGCCGAACTCAAGGCGCGGCCGGGCCGGGAACTCCAGATCCACGGCAGCGCCCGCCTCGGCGACTCGCTCCTGTCGGCGGGCCTGATCGACACGCTCCGCCTCGCCGTCGCCCCCGCCGTCCTCCGCACCGGCCGACGGCTGCTGACCGGCGCGGGCACCCCGTCCGGCCTCCGCCTGCGCCACCACGAGGCCACGCCGAACGGCCTGCTGCTCCTCGAATACGAGGTGACCGGCCAAGCACGCCAGGGCACATACGAGGGCGTCACCGCCATCGCATGAGCGGCGGGCGGCGGGCGGAGAGCGGCGCGTCGCCCGGTCGCGGCGCTCTACACCACGGGGATCAGGCGCCAGAGGGACGTGGTCTCGGCACGCCGGGCGGCGTGAAGCGGGTCGGCGGTGTCCCTGGACCGCGGGTGCCGGGGCTTGGTGTCGATCTTGTCCACGACCCGGAGGTGCGCCGCGTCGATGGCGGCGAGCAGGTGCCCGCGTGTCCTGAGGCCGAGGTGCTCTGCCAGGTCCGACAGGATGAGCCAGCCCTCGCCGCCCGGTCGGAGGTGGGCGGACAGTCCGGCGAGGAAGCCTCGGAGCATGGCGCCGTCCGCGTCGTAGACGCCTTGCTCGATCGGGCCGGCCGGACGGGCGGGGATCCATGGCGGGTTGCACACGACGAGGTCGGCGCGCGCCTCGGGGAACAGGCAGGGGCCCGTCACGTCGATACGGTCGGCCAGCGCGAGCCGGTGGGCGTTCTCCCTGGCGCAGGCCAGGGCGCGCGGGTTGCTGTCGGTGGCGACGACGCGGTTGAGTCCCCGGCGGGCCAGGACCGCGGCGAGGACGCCGGTTCCCGTGCCGAGATCGAATGCTGTGCCGGCGGCGGGGCTGTGCCGGATCACCGGTGGCAGCGGCGCGTGGGCGACCAGGTCGACGTACTCGCCTCTGACGGGTGCGAACACGCCGTAGTGGGGGTGGACGCGGGCGCCGAGCGCGGGCACCTCGACCCCCTTCAGGCGCCACTGGTGAGCGCCGATCACCCCCAGCAGTTCCCTGAGAGAGACCACCATGGGTCCCTTCGGCGGGCCATAGGCCCCGATGCACGCCTGGCGAACGTCGGGAGCCCGGCGCGACGCCAGGGCGTAGTCGTCATCCAGCAGCACCAGGAGCCTGCCGAGGACGCGGGCGCGGTGCCCGCCGGCGCGTCGGTGCAGCTGGAAGGAGTCGCTCCGGGGGGAGGCGTTGGGCCTGGGCAGTGCGCGATCGATGCGACGGCCCATCGCCCGCAGCAGCTGCCGGGCGTTGTGGAAGTCGCCCTGCCAGAGCAGGGCCGTTCCTGCGCATGCCTGGCGGTGGGCGTCGTCGGCCTTCGTCCGGTCGTCCGCGACGACGACGCGTCGCGGAGGGCGGGCGCCGTTCTCGGAATGCCAGCGGGCGGACTGGTGGGTGTGGCCTTCCGTCCAGTGGATCGTGGACACCACATACTCCTCGTGATCGAACGTGCGGGGACACGAAGAGCACTTCGACGAGGAGCAGACTGAACCGGCGCCCGTCCACGGGACGGGCGTGTGCGTTGAGGCAGGTGGCCGCTAACGCCCTCGCGTCGAAGCGCGAGAGCGGACGTCCCAGACAACCATGCCAAGCGTCACGGCCAGCCCTTTCGGAGGAGAGACAGCAGGCTCGCACAGGCGTTGCCCCACTGCCAAACACGCGCCCGACGCGCGCCCGACGCGCGGCGGGCGATGAGCGTCTCGGCCCGCTCACATGGGGCTGGTCGCGGGAGGGAGTCGGTAGACGGAGACGTGAGAGCGCGACTCGGCGGTGAACTCGGCTCCGTGCCAGTCGGCGTGCCGGGCTTCCAGCTCGAATCCGGCGAGCTGAGCCATGAGATCGAGCTCGGCCGGCCAGATGTAGCGGTGCGGGCTGCGGAACACCCGTGCCGTGCTGCCGTCGTCGAACCAGAAGTGGTGGGAGAGGACGTGCTGGCGCAGGACATCGTAGGTGTGCAGTCCGATGTAACCGGCCTCGGACTGCCTGACCACGGCCTGCTGTCCGGGGGGCAGCTTCCGCAGCTCGGGAACCCACAGCTCGACGACGAACCGTCCGCCCGGGACGAGGTGGCGGGCGGCGTTGCGGAAGCACGCGACCTGCTCGGCCTGGCGGAGCAGGTTGGAGATCGTGTTGTAGACGAGGTAGACGAGCTGGAATGTGCCCGGAGCGCGGGCCGTCGCCATGTCGCCGACGACGACCGGGATCGTCGCGTCATCCGCCTTGGTGCGCAGTTGGTCGATCATCGGCTGCGACATCTCGATGCCGGTGACCGGCACCCCTCGCCGCGCGAGTGGGACGGCCACGCGGCCGGTGCCGATGGCGAACTCGAGCGCCCGCCCACCATCGGCCAGCTCGGCGAGGCGGTCCAGTGTCGGTTCCAGAACCTCTGGTGCGAACATGCCGGCGCCAGGCGTGTCATAGCTCTGGGCGACTTCGGCGTTCCAGATCTCTTCCTGTCGCATGCCGTCAGACGATTCCCGAAGCGGGCAACAGCGTCGACAGATTTTTGGCCGCTCCTGCCGCCCTGCTACCTGGCGGAGCGGTGATGTCACGGCTTGTTGATCCCCGAGTGGCATTCCTGCGTTAAGAGCCCGTATGGATTTCCGCGGCGAGGGGCACCGGACCCCCTGCCGGCATGAGCACTTGATCCCGTACGCGGGGCTGAATGAAGCCGTTGTAGCGTTTTGCGCCCTCTATTGAACGCTTTCAAACCGCTGCGGGCAGGCGGCGCCGTCGTTCTCGGTGCCATTCCGTTGATGCGTCGCCCTCGGGGATACTCGCTCGTCGTCGCCTGGCGGGGTACGCGATTGCCGGGCAGGAAGGAGAAGGGCCGACAGGGCTATGAAGGATATGGACCAGCCAGCGGAGCCGACGGAGCCGACGGAGCCGACGGTGCCGGCCGTGGTGGACAGCCCTGCTCTGCGCCCACAGCCAACCGGCCGCCTGGCGCACTGGCTGCTGCGCCACCGGGTACAGCCGGTCGGGCCGGCCGCCGGTGAGGAGCGCGTGGAGGCCCATGCCTGGTGGAAGGTGATGTGCCTGACCGGGGTGGACTACTTCTCCAGCCTGGCCTACGTGCCGGCGATCGCCGTGCTGGCGGCGGGCGCGGTGTCGCCGCTGGCGACCTTGCTGATCGTGGCGCTGACCCTGGTGGGGATGCTGCCGATGTACCGCCGCGTCGCCCGGGAGAGCCCGCACGGCGCCGGGTCGGTGGCGATCCTGGAGGACCTGCTGCCGTTCTGGCGCGGCAAGTTGTTCGTGCTCGTCCTCCTCGGTTTCGTGGCCACATCGTGGATCATCACGATCACGCTGTCCGCCGCGGACGCCTCCGTGCACATCGTGGAGAATCCGTATCTGCCCCATGCCCTGCACGGCCACGAGGTTGCCATCACGGCGGTGCTGTTGCTGGTGCTGGGCGGGGTCTTCCTCCTCGGATTCAGCGAAGCGGTCGTCGTGGCCATCCCGCTGGTCGTGCTCTTCCTGACACTCAACGCGGTGATCATCGCCGTCGGCGTGGCGGACGTGGTCACCACACCGGGCGCGTGGTCGGCGTGGACGGACAGGCTCACCGAAGGCGGAGGCGGCTTGGGGGGCCTGGGAGACCTGGGGGACCTGGCAGGGCCGGCGCTGCTGGCGTTCCCGCTGCTGGTCCTGGGGATGTCCGGGTTCGAAACCGGAGTGAGCATGATACCGCTGGTGAGGGCAGACGGCGTCGACGCCGAGCAGCAGATGCGCTCCCGGATCCGCAACACCCACAGGCTGCTGACCACCGCCGCGGTCACCATGAGCGTCTACCTGCTGAGCGCGAGTTTCGTCACCACCGTGCTCATCCCGGAGGATCTGTTCGAGTCCGGCGGCGACGCCAACGGCCGGGCCCTGGCCTGGCTGGCCCATGAGCAGCTCGGGGAGGCGTTCGGCACCGCCTACGACATCAGCACCATCCTGATCCTGTGGTTCGCCGGCGCCTCGGCGATGGCGGGGCTGGTCAACATCGTCCCGCGCTACCTGCCCTCCTACGGCATGGCCCCGGAATGGGGACGCGCCGTGCGCCCGGTCGTGATGGTCTACACCCTGCTGTGCCTGGTCACGACCGTCGCGTTCAACGCCGACGTCGACGCTCAGGCAGGCGCCTACGCCACCGGCATCCTGGCCATGATGGTCTCCGCCGCCTTCGCCGTGACCGTCTCGGCAGTCCGCCTCCACCAGCGCGCGCGCATCATGGGCTTCGGACTGCTCACCGCGGTCCTGCTCTATGCCCTGGTGGCCAACATCATCGACAAGCCCGACGGCATCGCCATCTCCGGCATGTTCATCGCCGGCATCATCGCCGTGTCCCTGATCTCCCGGGTGTCGCGCACCACCGAGCTGCGTGCCGACCGCATCGAGTTCGACCCGGCCGCCCGCCAGTTCATCGTCGACACCCTCGCCTATGACAACGCCGTCAACATCATCGCCAACCGCCGTCAGGCCGGCGACGACGCCGAGTACACCGCGAAGGAACGCGAGCAGCGCGGCGCCAATCCGGTGCCCGGCGCCGCCGACGTGATCTTCCTGGAGATCGACGTGGTCGACCCGTCCGACTTCAGCGACACGCTCTCCGTGCACGGCATCGAGGTCGGCCGGCACCGGATCCTGCGTGCCGACGCCCCGGCCGCGCCGAACGCCATCGCCGCGATCCTGCTCGCCCTGCGCGACGCCACCGGCGTCCGCCCGCACTGCTACTTCGCCTGGGCCGAAGGCAGCCCCGTGCGGCACATGCTCCGCTACTTCCTCCTCGGCCGCGGTGACACCGCACCGGTCACCCGCGAGATCATCCGCAAGCACGAGCCCGACCCCGCACGCCGCCCCGGAATGCACGTCGGGAGCTGAACCCCGCCCCCGGTCAGGTGAGGTTCTTCTCCAGGGCGGCGAGGTAGCTGCGCATGAGGTGGTCCCGGACCCCGTCGCTGGCCGGCGCCAGGGGGTCTTCGGTCAGGCCGGCGGCGCGGTCGGCGAGCCCGCCGAGCAGGGACATCGACTCGCGGATCCTTCCGCCGGAGTCGATGTAACGCAGGACCTCCACGTGGGCGTACGCGGGCTCGGGCGGGAGCTGGGGGACGACGTCGTTGTTGTTGACGAAGCGGTACATCCGGTTCGCGAAGCCCTCGTTGTACGCCGTGGCCAGGGTCGCGTCGCAGGTGCGGGGCTGGCCGAAGGTGTAGACGCCGTCGGCGGCCAGTTTCGGGTCCTCCAGGTACATCCGGGCGCCGGCGAGCATGGCCAGCGCGCCGCCCAGGCTGTGGCCGGTGAACCACAGGCTCTGGCTGTTGGTGCGCAGTTCGGCGAGGGCGTTCTTGACCCCGGGGAAGATCGACTCCAGGGCCTCGGCGAAGCCGTAGTGCACGAACCCGGTGCCACCCGGGCCGGGGCTCGGCGGCGTGGTGGCGTCGGTGAGCCAGTCCTTGATCTGCTGCGGTTCCGTGCCGCGAAACGCGGTGACGATCATGTCGTCGTCGGCCATGGTGTACGCCTGAGTGTCCTGCAGCGGGAATGGCGGGGTGAACCGGGTCTGGTGGTGGCGGACTCGGTCGAAGCCCCACTCCCTGGCCTGGTCCTCGATGGTGGCCTCGTCCTTGTAGGCGAGGTCGGACGCCAGGGCCAGCCAGTAGGCGCGCTGCAGGCTGTAGGCGGTGTCTCGGTGGTCGATCGTGACGGGTACGGCCACGGTGGGCCCCTTTCGTGGTCCCTTGAGGGCGGTCGTGCGGTCGTGCGGTCGTGCGGTCGTGCGGTCGCGGACTGCGCATGCGGGGCGGGCCATGACCGGCGGGAGGGTCGGTGATCGAGGTGATGGAGAGGCGGTGGAGAGGTGATCGAGATGCCGGCATCACCGTGCCGCGACGGCGACACCACCGGTGGTAACCCCTGCGGGCATCGTCGGAGGCCAACGACACACCGCCGGTCACCCGGACAGCCGCCATGGCCCAGCCGTCGCGCATCCCCGGCGGCCCGGGCCCTTCCGACGGAAATTGCCCGACAGGGCCTGTAGCCCGCCACCGGGGATCAAGTAGGGTGCGCCGGGCATCCATAGGTGGGGGCGTTCTGCCCAACCCGCCTGCAGGACCACGACGTTGTGGAGGTAACGGGTGAGCACGGACGAGATATTTCTCTGGGAACTGCTGGGCACCACCGTGCTGATCCTTCTCGGCACCGGCGTCGTCGCCAACAACGTGTTGCGGAAGACGAACGGCAACGACGGCGGCGTGCTGTTCATCAACATCGGCTGGGGCTTCGCGGTGTTCACCGGCGCCAGCCTGGCCGCGCCCAGCGGCGCGCACCTCAACCCCGCGCTCACCCTCAGCCTCGCCATAGCCGACAAGACCGAGTGGTCCGACGTTCCGGTCTACCTGGTCGCGCAGATGCTCGGCGGCGTCCTCGGCGCCGTGGTCTGCTGGGCCACCTACAAGCTGCAGTTCGACGACCACCCGGAGCCCGGCGGCACCCTCGGCATCTTCGCCACCGCCCCGCAGATCGCCCACCGGGCCTGGAACACCGTCACCGAGGCCGTCGGCACCTTCGTCCTGGTCGCCTTCGTGCTCTTCTCCCCCACCTACACCGTGAGCGACGGCGTCCCCGACTTCGGCAACTCGGCGCTCGGCTACGCCGGGGTCGCCTTCGTCGTCCTGGTGATCGGCACGTCGCTCGGAGGCCCGACGGGGTACGCCATCAACCCCGCCCGCGACCTCGGCCCCCGCCTCGCCTACGCGTTCCTGCTGCCGATCAAGGGCAAGGGCTCGCCCCAGTGGGGCTACTCCTGGGTCCCGGTCGTCGGCCCGATAGCCGGCGGCGCGCTCGCCGCGCTGGTCTACCTGGCCTATCCCGCGTGAGCCGCAACGCTGACAAGCGCTGACAAGCGCTGACAAGCACCCCGTTCCAGTGGCCCAGCCACCGCGCCGTCCTCGACGCGGTCCGCGCCCAGGACCAGCCCCGGGCGGGCCTGGCCCCCCTGGCGGAGGCGAAACGTCACGCCCGGGCCAAGGCGGGTCCGGGCGACCCGGACGAACGTCGAAGAAGCGCACGGACTTCAACGGACTTCGGCTTCTTCCTCACCGCCGGCGATCCCGCGTTCGAGGCCGCCGTCACCGCCGCCGTCTGGGACATGTACGGACCGCACGCCGAACACCACACCGCCACCCTCACGCGTGGAGCCGGCCACCAGCGGCACCCGGTCCCGCAACGGCAGGCTCAGGTGTAGCGGCGTAGGAGGAGGCGGCGTTGGCCGTTCTCGTCGAGGACGTCCTCGGAGACCTCGTAGCCGTTGTCCTCGGCGTAGCGCAAAGCGGCGGCGTGGCCGTAGGCGCGGGTGAGGCGGGTGAGCCAGGCCTGGTCGTAGCGGTTGCGGTCGTAGTCGCTGATGATGGCCTCGAAGCGGCCGTCGTCGCGGCGGCGGAAACCGATGTCGTTGCTGGCCTGGCCGATGTGGCGCCGGCGGATGATGACCTCGGCGCGTTCGGGGCGGGCATCGCCCCGGTAGCCGTAGAGGGTCTGGGGTGCGTCGTGGGTCTCGACGGCGGTAGCGGGGAAGCCGACGGCGGCCAGCGCGGCGGCCAGCAGTTCGGGGTCGCGCAGCTCGGTGCGGACGCGGGTGAAGTGCGACATCGGGTTCCCTCCCGGGTCAGGCGAGGCGGATGACGGGCTGGCGGTCCAGGACGAGGGTGTGGCGGTGCAGGTCGTAGGCGGTGACGGTCAGACGCTTGTGGGCGTCGATGCGGAACTCCAGCCGGAAGCGGTCCTGGCCGGCGGTGGCCGGGGGGTCGGCGGTCAGGAAGGTGGGGCTGTCCTCGTTCAGCCAGAGCATGGAACGCTGCTGGCGCTGCTGCGGGGTGACGGCGGTGGCACGGGCGCCGCCGGCGTGGTCGAAGGCGATCTCCAGTTCGGCGCTGGCGTCGCGGTAGGTGGCGTGGGCGAGTTCGTAGATGGCCAGGCCCAGGCGGCGTTGGCCGTCGTGGACCGCCTTGACGGTGAGGGTCTTGACCGGCTCGGGCGTGGGGTAGGCGGTGCCGGCCTCGACCAGGGTCTCGAAGGCGTAGTCGCCGGTGGCGTGGTCGACGTGGCGGATGGCGTAGTCGTGCTGGATGTGGTCATACAGCTCGCTGCCGCCGGCGATGCCGGCTGCGCCGGCGGCGACCGCCTCCAGCGGGCGGTCCAGGCGTACCACCTCGGGGTCGAAGTGCAGCTGGATGACGTCCTGGACCGCCGGGATGAGGCAGCTGCCGCCGACGAGGAAGAGCTGGCGGATGTCGGCGGCGGGGTAGCCGCGGGCGGAGGCGGCGTCCAGGGCTGAGCGCAGCGCCTGGTTGACGCGCCGCAGTACGCCCTTGTCCCGCAGCAGCGCGTCGAACTCGCCGCGGGTGACGGTGACGCCGCCCGCCTCGCCGGCGGCGACCTCGGCACGCTCGGCCGTTGCCAGGCGGCGCTTGGCCGCCTCCGCGGACGCCAGCAGGCGGCGGAAGACGCGGTTGCGCAGGATCTGGTCGCCGGGCGGGAGACGCAGCTGGGCGATGGCGTGCTCGGCCAGCAGGGCGTCGATGTGGTTGCCGCCCAGGTCCAGGCCCTTCTTGGCGATGGTCCGCACCCCGGCCCCCGCCCCGGCGGCGTCCGGCTCCTGCACCCGCACCACCGAGACGTCCAGCGTGCCCGCGCCGAAGTCGATGACGCCGAACGCCTCTCCGGGGTTGAGCCGGGCGCGGTAGCCCACAGCGGCGGCGGTGGCCTCGTCCACCACGCGCAGCCGCGCGGTCGGCAGGCCCTCGCGCACCTCCCGCACCAGCCAGTCGCGGTAGCCGTCGAAGGACTCAACGGGCGCGGTGGCGACGATCTCCAGGTCCTCGTCCTCCACCGTCAGCAGGGCCAACGCCATCACGCCGCCCAGGAAGTCGGTCGCGGCCTGCCGCCCGGTGATCTTCCGCTCGCCGACCGGGCGGGGCGCGTCGTAGGCGCGGCCGGAGACGTTGCTCTTGGTCGAGGCGAAGACCGTCACCCCCGGCGTCTCGGCCAACCCCTCGGTGACCTGCGCGCCCAGACGCCGGGTGGCGCCGCCGTCGGCGTAGGCGATCAGCGAGGGCACCACCCGCTGCGTCGGACCCGGCCCCGCCTCCCGCAGCAGATCCAGACCCGGCAACGGGATCGGCACGCCACGGTCGTGCTCCTGGTCCCACGTCGCCACCACCGTGTTCGCCGTGCCGAAGTCGATGCCGATACGCGTCGTCACGCGCTCTCCTCCCGGCTCAGGGCGATGTCGTGCGGGCCACCCGCCCGGGCCCGCAGGCCCCGGGAGCCGTCGGCCCGCCGGTTTCCGGTCCGGCGCAGCAGTTGGGCGGCGTCCTCAGCGGTGCTCACCGGGCTCTCCCCCATGGGCCTCATCCGTCCAGTGCGATGTCGTCGTCCCGGAACACCGTCGCCGCGGACGCGTCGCCGACGGCGATGTCGTGGCTGAAGCGGTGCTCCAGGCAGGCATGCAGCAGGGTCAGGGTCTCCCGGGTGGCGGCGTCCAGCAGCGGGCTGGTCAACGCCGCCGAGACGGCGTTCAGGTGCCCGGGGCCCATCCGGTCGAGGGGCCCGTCGATGAACCGGCGCAGGGCGAGGGGAGCGAGGGCGTAGAGCGTGACGACGCAGCGGTCGGCGCCCGCGGACGCCACGGCCAGCGCGTCGCCCCGGGGAGAGAACCGCGCCCTGAGCTCGTAGGACTCGCCGCCGAGCAGTTCCAGCCGCTCGGCCACGCAGTCGCGCAGGGACTGCTCCGGGGTGAGCGGCGTGTCGAGGAGCATGAGATGGCTCACGCTGGCCGCCACGAACCGGTTCAGCGCGGGCGCCCAGGCGAGGTCGCGCCGCGCCTCCTTCCGGAACGGGGCTCTGACGGGCAGCGGGTGGGAGGAGAGCGGCCGATGCCACACGAGCAGCTCGTCTCCGGCGGCGCGCACCAGGGAGGAAGGGCCCAGGGCGCCGAGGGGCCCCCAGTCCTTTCGCGTCGTCTCGTGGCCGTCCGCGCGTTCGCGTACGACGGGATGGGCGGGGTCGGAGAAGTCGGCCACCGCGACCCGGCCGTCGTAGCCGAAGAACGCCACGTGCCGGCCGTCGGCATCCACGGCCATGCCGGGCGGGCCGATGGGACGCACGCGGGCCAGCGTCGTGCCGAGCGCCGGGGCGATGTCGACCAACGGATCGTCGCCGCCGGCGGCCGCCGACGCGCGGGGTATCGGCGACCCGATCCAGTAGACGCTCCCTTCCCGGGCGTCCGACCCCAGCACGACGAAGGCTGCTCCTTCCCCTTCTCTCCCTTCCCCTTCTCTCCCTTTCCCGGCGATCCACCGCACGTCGTGGATCTCCTGGGCCTCGAAGCCGGTCGGACGAAGCGGGACGCCGGCGGCGGCCGGGGACCCGTCGCCGAGCCCGGCGCGGACGAGCCGGCGCACCTCCCGGGTCCCCGTGGAGTCCGGCATCGCGCCCTCGACGACCACGAGGGCGTCCCCGAGATGCGCGACGCGCGTGGCGACGTATGTGAAGCCGGTGACTGAGCGCGCCCGCATCGGCCGGCCGCCGCCGCTGCCGCCGCTGCCCAGGTCCCGCAGGTCCACGTCCCAGGCGAAGCCCCGGACCCCGCCGACGAAGGCCAGCCGTGTGCCGTCCGGCGCGAACGCGAGATCGGTGACCAGCTTGGCCCGGGGGTCGATGTCGCTCGGCACGATCGTGGCCTGCGGGACGAGAGAGCGGGGGGACCGGCTGACCGACAGGGCGGCTACGCCCGCGCGCACGGCGGCGGGGTCGGCGACCCGCAGCGCCTCGAACAGCTCGCGCTCGGCCGGGTCGGACGGCCGCCACCCGCCGCAGCCGTCGCGTACCGCGTCCACGGCCTCGGTCAGCGGCAGGTGGGGCAGGAGCCGCCACACCCGCTCCCCGTCACCGCGCTCGGCGAAGAGGCGCACCAGGTAGCGGCGTTCCCCCTCGCCGTAGTAGACGGGGGCGTCGGGGGCGGAGGCCCGGGAACGCCCGCCCGCGCGCGCCAGCACGCGCAGCACGTCCAGATCGCCGAGTTCCGCCATCGCGGCGCGCAGCTCGAAGCGTCCCTGGGCCGACGCCCCCTCGTAGCCCAACGCCAGCAGCGCGCCATCCGGGTCCAGCGCCCGGTACTGCTCGTGCTGTCGCGTGCGGACGAGGAAGACGGCGCGCCGGACCTCGTCGGAGGGGACCAGGTGGTGTGTGGCGCAGAAGGCCGCCAGCCGGCGGGAGTTCAGTGCCGCCTCGCACAGCGGGTCGACGAGGCGGGGCTCGGGGTGGGCGAGGATGTAGGCGCGGGCGCGCTCCCCGACGGGGTTGTCGAAGCGGGCGGCGGCCCGGATCAGGCGCCGCAGCGCCCAGTCCGCCACCGTGCTGTCCGCGTCGAGGTGCCGCAGCAGCAGGGTGACGGTGAGCGGGCGCATGCCTCACACCTCCAGCGTGGGCGCCTGTACCGGGACCTGGTGTGCGGCGGCCTGCTCGGCGGCGGCGTAGGAGGCGGACTGCGCGCGGCCCTCGCGCAGCCAGGCGCGCAGATCCTCGATGGTCTCGCGCTGGGAGGTGCTCAGCGGCACGGTGCGTTTGACGGCGCGGGCGATGTCGGCCGTGGTGACGTCGCGGGGCGGGGTGTCGTTGAACGCCTCGTACATGGCGTCGACGATGACCTGTTCCAGCTCGGCGCCGACGAAGCCGTCGGTGTCGCGGGCGAGCTGGTGGATGTCGAACGCCTGCGGGTCGCGGCGGCGTTTGCGCAGGTGGACGGTGATGATCTCGCGGCGTTCCTCCTCGGTGGGCAGGTCGAGGAAGAACACCTCGTCGAACCGGCCCCGCCGCAGCGTCTCCGGGGGCAGCGCGCCGATCTCGTTGGCCGTGGCGACGACGAACACCGGCGCGGTCTTCTCCTGCATCCAGGTCAGGATGGTGCCGAAGACCCGCTGGCTGGTGCCGCCGTCGTGCCCGCCGGCCGCGAGGGCCTTCTCGACCTCGTCGATCCACAGCACGCACGGCGCGATGGTCTCCGCCAGCCCAAGCGCCCGGCGCACCCGCTCCTCCGACTCGCCGACGAGGGAGCCGAACAGCGCGCCCACATCCAGGCGCAGCAGCGGCAGCCGCCACATCCCGCCGATCATCTTCGCCGTCAGGCTCTTGCCGGTGCCGGGGATCCCGATCAGCGCGATGCCCTTGGGCGCGGGCAGCCCGAAGGCGCGGGCGGCGTCGTCGAAGGCGCGCTCGCGCAGCCGCAGCCACTGCTTGAGGACCTCGACCCCGCCCAGGTCGTCCGGGCCCTCCTCGGCCGCGTGGAACTCCAGCGCCCGGCTTTCACGGATCACCGCCTTCTTCTCCGCCACCACCGCGTCGATGTCACGGTCGTCCAGCACCTCGTCCCGCACGATGGCCTTGGCGAACGCCCGCCGCGCCTGCGCCAGGGTCAGCCCCAGCGCCGCCTGGGCGAGGCGGCCGCGCCCGGCGGTGGTGAGGACTGACTTCACCCCGCGCGTGGTGTCGATGAGGTGGTCCAGCTCGCCGCGCAGCTCGGCGGCGTCGGGCAGCGGCATCTCCACCACCACCGCGTCGTCGGCCAACTCCACGGGGATGGCGCGGACGGGCGTGGTCACGATGAGGGACGAGCCGGTGTAGACGAGCTTGTGCGCGAGGTTGCGCAGCCGGCGGCGCACCGCCGGGTCCCGCTCCCAGAAGGCGTGGAAGTCCTTCAGCACGTACAGGTCGCGGCGCTGCGGCTCCTTGGTCGCCAGCTCCTGGATCTTTGACAGCACCTCCGGCGGCATGGCCGCCTTGGGCAGCTGCCGCTGATTGGCCGACGCCAGGCCCTCGGCGACGTCCCACGTCACCAGGTCGGAGGCCGGGTCGCGATCCCGGCGCACGGCGTCCAGCACCTCGAGCGCCCGCTGCTCCTCGACCGTGACCAGCACGATCAACGCCACCCTCGCCCGCAGATACAGCCGTATCTCATCCCGAATGTCGGGAACGCCCGCCGCGCTCACCTCAGCGCCTCCCTCATGCCGGTGAATATCAGACTGCCGTCGTCCCCGATGGCGATCTCCGCCTCCGGAACGGCCGCCAACTCCGCCGTCCCGTACCGCCCGGTGCGGTGCCAGTGCTCCTTGTTCGACGAGCCGCGCAGCCCGCTCGCGAGATGCAGCCGCGGGTTGAAGCGGCCGGCGACCACCAGATCGGCGTCGGCCACGGCCGCGGCACGCGCCGCGTCCGCCTCGATCTCCCGCCGCGTGAACCCCGTCAGCACGATCACCCCAAGACCGCTGCGTGCCCGTACCTCCGCGCAGAACGCCGCCACCGCCGCGGGCTGCTCCAGCGGCTCGCCCCCGGTCAGCGTCACCCCCTCCAGCCGGTCCGCCGCCGCCAGCACCTCCTCGGCCACCTCACCCACCGAACGCACCACCCCACCCCTGGCCGCCTCGTGCGTCTCGGGGTTGAAACACCCGGCACATCCCAGCGAGCACCCCTGGCTCCACACGACATACCGCGTCCCCGGCCCGTTGGCGCCGCTGCGCGGCATGACGGCGTGCACCCGCCACGGCGTGGTGAGCTCCGCTACCCCTGCCACAGCCGGTCCGCCTGCTCGTCCTCGCCCTGCTGGTAGGCCTCCTCGGTGAGCTCGTGATGCTCCACCGCACCGCCCAGCAGCCGCACGAGCCCGTCCGTGTCCTCAACGCACCGCGGCCCGCCCACGCCCTGGACTCGCATCTCCACCGTCCCGTCCGGCGCGATCACGATCTCCACGCTCTCCTCGGCCATCGGCCATCACACCCTCCACCACAGACGCCAGAGACCAAGGACTCCGTACCCACGCAGCCGCGCAGCATGACCCACTGGCCCTGGGAGGGTCCCCGCTCCCATCGTCGCGCACGGCTCACCCATCCGACATCCGCATGCCGAGGGCGGCGGTCAGGGCCGGCCTGATCAGCCCTGGACGAGCGTGTCGTCGTCGGGGCCGCCGGAGAGGTGGTCGTGCCCGCCGCCGCCGATCAGGAGGTCGTTGCCGCTGTTGCCGTAGAGGAGGTCGGGGTCCGCACCACCGTAGATCTCGTCGTCGCCCCTGCCGCCACGGATCGTGTCCTCACCGCTGTTGCCGAACACCACGTCGGCGCCGAAACCAGCCTCGATGTAGTCGTGGCCGGTCCCGCCCGCAAGGTACTCGTTGCGGTCGCCACCGATGACGTGGTCGTTGCCGTCGTTGCCGTACATGAAGGAGGCGGCGCCGAGCAGCCGGTCGTCGCCCGCGTCTCCCCTGACCGTGTACGTGGCGGCGTTGACGTCCATCTCGTCGTCGCCCGGGCCGCCGTCCACGGCGTTTCCGGAACCCGCGCGCAGCAGGAGCGCGTCGTTCCCGCCGCCCAGATCGACGTGTATCGAGACGCCCGAGGCCGCGGTGTCCGCGGTGTCCGCGGGAATCGCGCAGACCACGCGCGTGGTGTCGGAGGCGTCCGGGTGAACGCAGCCGGTGCCGACGGTGATCGGCACGACGTCGTCGATGACGACCTCGGTCGTCGCGTCCCCCATGGTGATGTGCGCGTCGCTGCTGCCGTCACCGGCGGAGTAGGAGAAGGTGCCCGACCCCATGTGGTACACCCTGGCTTCGGTGTCCGCCGAGGCAGGCGGCGCCGCGAGCACGGCGCCTGCCAGGGCCACGACCCCCGCCCCCGCGATGACCGCCGGCCTCACTCCACTGCTGCGTATGACCTTCCGCATGGTTTCCCCTCCCGCCGCTCGGACTCCCATCCGCTCCCGCGAATGATGGTTCGTTTGACCGGCTTACTGAGCGACGTCGTCGGTTCCCGGACCGCCGGAGAGGGCGTCCCTTCCGGGGCCGCCACGGATGTGGTCGCCGCCGCTGTTGCCGTAGACGACGTCGGAGTCCGGTCCACCGGAGATCTCGTCCGCGCCCTTGCCGCCGGCGACGTAGTCCTCGCCGCTGTTGCCGTAGACCAGGTCGGCACCCAGGCCGGCCAGGATGTCGTCGTGGCCGCGCCCCCCGTAGACGTGGTCGTCGCCGTCACCCGCTTCGATGTGGTCGTGGCCGTCGCCCCCGTGGAGGCGGTCCCAGCCGTGAAGGCTGACGAGTTCGTCGTTGCCCTCGTCTCCGTAGATCTCACCGCCGGCTTCGATCCGGTCGTCACCTGGGCCGCCGTGGATGGTGCCGGAGCCGCTGAACGCGTCGCTCCCGCCTCCGAGATCGACGTTCATCCGGGGTTCGGCGTAGTAGCTCGTGCAGACGACCAGCGTGGCGTCGGAGGCGTCGGGGTGCTCGCAGCCATAGCCGGCGACGATCGGCACACTGTCGTCGATGGTGAACTCGGTGTGCTCTTCCCAGGGTGAGTCGATGGAGAGCGTCACGTCGTTGGCGACGTCGCCACCCGTGTACTGGACGGTGTCCCCCTCCAGGTAGGCCGCGGCGTCGGCGATGGTGTCGGCCGCGGCCGGCGGCGCCACCAGGCCCATGCCCGCCAGGGCCACGATTCCCGGCCCCACGATGACCGCGGCCCTGCTCCCCTTGATGCCCCGCCTGTCGCACCGCCGGCTTCCCCGTCGCCGAACGCGTGCACGCATGACTTCCCCTCCCCGAGCTGTCCTGTCTCATCCCGTCCAGCGGTTGTTGCCTTGTTCGACGCCTGAGCCGGCGGGTGAGTTGTGCTCGGCACCAAACCAGCGACTTCACCCCACGGAGATGCTTCGTAACCGAGTGTAGGGTGATCTCGGTTCCAAGAAGGGTGGGCGACCTGTCGCATGAGACTGTCCTGTGCCGACGAGATGCTGTTGCTCAACGGATGCCCGGGCGTGATCGGCCTGGCGGCGGTCTTCTCCGGTGAGCATCCCGACGTGGAGCAGGTGCGGGCGCGCGTCGCCGCGCGCTGGTCCGGCCTGGAGCGGATGAACTGTGTGCTCGAGCGTGCGTCGGGCGACGCCGTGGCGGGGCGCCGAAGGCTGTTCGGGCGGCGCGGACGCGTGCGGTGGGTCGTGCCGGGGCCCTTCGATCCCGCCGTGCATGTCACCGTCGCCAACAGCAAGTTCGACTCCCTGTGGGCGGAGAGTGTGGACCGGCCGCTCGACGGCGGGGTCCCGCCCTGGCGGCTCTTCGTGGTTCCGGACGCGGCGCACGGCGGCGGTTTCGCCCTGGCGCTCGTGGCCCAGCACGTGCTGCTCGACGGACGTTCCCTGGCGACGTTGATGCGCTCGCTGATGGACAGTCCCGCGGCGACGAGGGAGTCGGCGCGGTCGGCGCCGCTCACGCGCACCGGGCTGCGCGCGGCGGGCAGGGAGCTCAGGGCGATGGCAGCGGCCGGACAGGCCCTTCCGCTGCGGTCGCCCTGGGAGACGCATCCCTCGGTCGCGGTGTGTGAACTGCCCGCGCACACGGTCCGATCCGCCCGCCGGCAGCCCGCCGACGGCCGCGGCGCCACGCTGAACGAGCTGCTGGTGGGTGCGGTGGCCGGAGCGCTGCGGGCCGAGTACGGGCCGGTGCGGGGGTGGCGGCAGCGGGAGAAGCCCGTGTACACGGCCGTGCCGTGCGACCTGCGCACCCGGGCGAATCCGAGGGAACTCGGCAACATGCTGACGGTGGTTCGGATTCCGTTGCCCGTCGACGTGGACGGCCCCGTGGAGCGGCTGCGGGCGTGTCAGGCCGCGGTGGCCACCGTGCCCGAGCGGGCCTTGGCCCACGCCGGCTTGCTGTTTCCCGCTGTGGAAGCGGCTCGGCGGACGGGGCCGTGGGTGACCAGGCTCGTGGCCGGTCGTGTTCACCACTTGTGCTTCGCGGCGACCGCGACCACAGCCATGAAGTGGCCCGGCGGTTCGAGCGCCTTCGAGGGGCGCCGCCTTGTGCGCACGGTGGGGCTGCCGCCCTTGCGGCAACCGGGCACCGTCAGCTTCGCCCTGGCACAGGCGGGGGACGCGTTCACGCTCACCGTGGTGTGCAACGCGCGCCCGGACGACGCGAGACGGCTCGCCGGCGCGGTCGCCACGGAGTTCGAGACATGGGCTCGGACGGAGACGCCCTCAGTGTGAGCCAGCCCTGACGGACCAGGAGATGGAGGCAGTTGCATGGATGTGGAACACGGCGACGTATGGGAAGCGCTGCGCCCGCTCTGCGCGCGGGTGATGTCGGTGCCGCCGGAGGCGGTCGTGCCGCAGGCCCGGCTGGTCGCCGACCTGGGAGCCGACAGCCTCGACGTCACCGAACTGGAAGCGGCGTCCGAGGAGTTGTTCGGGGTGTCCCTCAGGGGCACCGACAAGACCGGGGTGTCCACCGTGGGTGACGTCGCCGACCTCATCGTGCGGCAGCGCGCCCACGAGGCCCCCAGCCCCTTCGCCCGATGAACCGCCGACCCGCCGTCGCCGTCACAGGGCTGGGCGTCCGCTGCGCTGCGGGGGCGACTCCGGCCGCGCTGTGGGAGAGCCTCATCGAGTGCCGTCCCGCGACCTCGCTGCACGCTTTCGGCGGCGAGGGCACCGTCGTGGGCCCGGCGTCCGCCATGGCCGACTTCGACCCGTCCGGCTACCTGTCGCCCAAGGAGGTGCGGCGGGCCGACCGGTCGGTGCAGATGGCGGTGTGCGCAGCCGCGGACGCCGTGGAGGACGCCGGAGGGCTCCAAGTCCCGCCCGGGCGGCGGGCGGTGGTCACCGGTACCGGCTACGGCGGGGTGATCAGCCAGGAGAACGGCATCGGGCATCCCGATGTGCTCTACGCGCCCCGGCTGATGCACAACGCGGGGGCGTACTGGCTCAGCGCCCGGCTCAGCATCACCGGCCCCAGCCTGACGATCTCCACCGCATGCGCCTCCGGCACGCACGCGGTGGGTGAGGCGATGCAGATGATCCGGGCGGGGTGCGCGGACGTCGTGGTGGCGGGAGGACACGACAGCCCCCTGACTCCCACGACGGCGCTGGCCTTCGGACGGGCCGGTGCGATGGTCACCGAGTGCGAGGATCCCTCTGCCGCGTCACGGCCGTTCGACGTCGGGCGGCGCGGATTCGTCCTCGCCGAAGGGGCGGCGTTCCTGGTGCTGGAGCGGCTGGACCTCGCCCGGGCGCGGGGCGCCCGGATCTACGCCACGCTGACCGGATACGGGCGCAACTCCGACGCCCACCACCTCACCGCGCCGCACCCCGACGGCGCGGGTGCCCGGGCGTGCATGGAGCAGGCGCTCGCCGACGCCGGCACGACGGCGGACGCCGTCACCCACGTCAACGCGCACGGCACGGGCACCGAGCTGAACGACGTCGCGGAAGCACGGGCCATCGCCGCCCTGTTCGGGCCCGCCGCGGTGCCGGTCACCGCTCCCAAGTCGGTGACCGGGCACGGGCTGGGGGTGGCGGGGGCGCTGGAAGCCGTGATCACGGCCTTGTCCGTACGGGAGGGGCTCGCGCCGCCGACCGCGTCGCTCACACGGCTGGATCCCCGGTGCGAGATCGACGTCGTCACCGCCGAACCGCGCAAGATCCCGAACGGGCCGGTGATCACCAACAGCTTCGCCTTCGGCGGCCACAACGCCTGTGTCGTGTTCGATGCACCCCACGGCTGAGCTGACGGCGGTGCCGCCGCAGGTGCCGCCGCACAGGCGGCGGACGGCCGGCGCTAGGCCCTGGCCGGGCGGGCGGCCGGCGGCGGCGCGTCCCGCAGGGCCGGCAGCGTCCGTCCCAGGCGGGCGAGCGGGGACAGCGCCATCAGCACGGGGGACGCCAGCATGCCGGCGGCCGTCACCAGGAGGCCGGTGCGCAGCCCCCACCCCTCCGCGAGAAGGCCGCCGAGCACGGAGCCGAGCGGGGTCAGGCCCATGCCGACGAACGTGATCGTCGCCGCCGCCCGGCCTTGCATCCCGTCCGGGGTGACGGCCTGCCGCACGGCCATGACCGTGACGTTGACCAGCTGGCCGAAGGCGCCGAACACGAAGTTGACCGCCACGAGCGCGGGGATCGTCACCGCGGCAGGGCCGTGCAGCGCGGGCACACACAGCATCACGCCGTCGCCCAGTGCCGCCGCGGACACGAGCACCACGCCGTAACCGAAGCGGCTCGGCAGACGGGCGGCGAGCAGCGAGCCCAGGAGCGCGCCCGGCCCGGTCGCCGCGAGCGCCAGCCCGACGGCGGTGCCCGACAGGTGCAGTTCCCTGGGGAGGAAGAGCAGATAGATGGTCATCGTGGCCGCCAGGAAGAACTGGAAGGCGGCCGAGGCGAGGCAAACGGCCCGCAGCGAGGGGTCGCCCACGACAAAGCGGAGGCCCTCCTGGATCCGCCGCCAGACCCGAGGGGGACGTTCCGCGCGCTCGGGGATCGATTCGCGGCGGCGTATCCGCCGGATCGACAGGAACGACAGCACGAAGAACAGCGCGCTGGTCGCGGCGGCGATCGGCGCCGACAGCAGGGACACCAGCGCGCCGCCGAGAGCGGGGCCGCCGATCTGGGCCGCGGACCGGCTGCCCTCCAGGGCACTGTTGCCCCGCAGCAGCTGGTCGCGTCTCACCAGGCGTACCAGGGACGCCTGATACGCCACGTCGAAGAACACGGACAGGGCCCCGACGGCGAAGGCGACCACGAGCAGGGCCGGCAGGCCGAGTCCGCCGAGGAGGCCGGCCACGACGGCCGCACCCAGCGCCATGGCCCGGCCGGCATCCGCCAGCACCATCACCGTGCGGGTCCGCCACCTGTCCACCCACGCGCCGACGAAGAGCGAGAGCAACAGGATCGGCGCCTGCCCCACCGCCCGGAGGACGCCCAGCTGGCCGGCGTCGGTGTTGAGCGTCAGGACGGCGATCAGTGGCAGAACCACCAGGCTCGCGTGCTCGCCCAGCTGGGAGGCGGTCTGGCCCGCCCAGAGCCTGCGGAAGTCGGCGTCCCGCCACAGGCTGGGAGGAACAGAGCGGGCGGAATCGGACGGCACAGGGACCCCTTGGGTTGCCGAGGACGAGGCCCGCCACCCGGCGCACGACAGGGCGCACCGACGGTTCAGGCGGGGGAAGGCTCGCTGTGCCACGGATCATGGGCGGCACGCGATGACGGGCCGACGACGGCCTACGACGTCAACGCGCGCTCGGACGACCGGGCATGTCTCAGCTCCTCGTGGGTCACTCGCTGCGCGACGAACAGTAGCCTGCGGCGCTCCGGCGCGAAAGCGCCGCGGGTGAGGCGGCGGGTGGTCATGAGCCGCAGGCCTCGATCAGTGAGGCGAGGACTCCCGCTGGGTCATGCAGCGGCCGGGCGCCGTCGGTGACGACACGGCGTGTGCCAGGGTCCACAGGGTCGGTCCGTGCCCACTCCGGAGGCCCGATGCCGATCTCAACTTCCAGGCCCGAGGCCGTGGCAAAGCGCCGTTCGGTGATGGGTCCCCACGATTGAGTTCGGACCAGCTCGCCGAGGGCGAGCTCGTTGGCCCAGGCGTTATGGACGTACCGGGTCTGGTCCGTCGTGAGCAGGACGATGTCGATGTCGGAGTCGGGCCGCGCGGCATCGCGGGCGTACGAACCGACAAGGAGTAGGCCGACGATGTCCTGATGGTTCGCGGCCCAGCGTGTGATGCGGTCGGTGATCTCCCGCACGTCCATGACCCGTTCCTGTGAGATCTCGGCCTGACCGGCTGGACGTTCACGGCGCGTCAAGTGAGCTCCTGGGCGGATTGAGGGCGGCTGTCCTCGGCAGCGTAGGCGCCCCGGCCCCTCCCGGCGCGTCCACCGCCCTGAACGACCCACCCGACAACGCACTCCGACAGGAGCAAGCCGCCAGCGACCTCGTCGACCACGCGCTGTGCGACACCCCCGGCAACGGGCGTTGAGATGGGCGGGGGCGGCAGGCGTGCGAGGCATGGGCAGGCTCCTCCAGCGGGCCCGGCAGCCCCGCCGGAGCGAGTGAGCAGCTTCGCTCTGCGACATGTTCGCCTCTCACCGGCCTTCCGTTGCTCCCGTTCGTCGAAACGCTTCAACTCCTCTGGCCCGCAGCCCGGGGATCCGGGCCATCCTGACCCAGGGACGAGGGGGCATCGCTGGGGCGAAGTACGAAACCAATTTCGCTCGTGCCCAGAGTCTTGTGCGGTCAGCCCGCCGCTTCTAACCTCGGGCAAGCTGTTGTTGAAGCGCTTCGACGAAGCTGCCTTGTGTCGCCCTTCTCTCCCGCTGCGTGAGGGCATCCCACCGCATGGCGTCCTCCGGATATGCGCCCGTGCCACGAAAGGTGAGCCCAGTGTCGAGTTCCCCCGTACCCCCGCCCTCCCTCCCGTCCGCACGTGGTCCCGGCAGACGCACCGTCCTTCGTTCGGCGACGGCCGCCGCAGCCGCAGCCGCCGTCGCGGGCGGCGTTTCCCTGGTGCCGGCCGCCACCGCCCATCCCGCGAACGCCTCGGCGCGATCCTCCAGAGGGTATGTCTGGCGCAACGCGGAGATCGTCGGCGGCGGCCTCGTCACCGGCATCGTCTTCAGCCAGAGCGAGCCGGGCCTGGTCTATGCGCGCACCGACATCGGTGGCGCCTACCGGTTCAACAAGCGCACGGGGCGCTGGGTCCCCCTGCTCGACTGGGTCGGCTGGGACCACTACGGCCACACCGGCGTGATCAGCATCGCCACCGACGAGGCCGACCCCGACCGGGTGTACGCGGCCGTGGGGACGTACACCATCCCCGAGTGGGACCCCACGATGGGGGCGATCCTGCGCTCCACGGACCGAGGCCGCACGTGGCAGACGACCATGCTGCCGTTCCGCCTGGGCGCGAACATGCCGGGCCGCGGCATCAGCGAGCGCCTGGCCGTCGATCCGCACCGCAACGCCGTTCTCTACCTCGGCGTGCGCGGCGGCCACGGCCTGTGGCGCTCCGCAGACTACGGAGAAACCTGGGCGAAGGTCGAGAGCTTCCCCAACGCCGGCACCTTCGTCCCCGACCCCAACGACACCGGCGGCTACAACGGCGACAACATCGGCGTGCTCCAGGTTGTGTTCGACAAGCGTGACGGCCGGCGGGGGCGACCGACGCGGACGCTGTACGTCACGGTGGCCGACACCGAGAACATCCTCTACCGCTCCACCGACGCGGGCCGGACCTGGGAGCGGGTCCCCGGCCAGCCCACCGGCTTCATCCCCCACAAGGCGGTCCTCGACCACGAGAGCGGCTACCTCTACCTGGCCACAAGCGACACCGCGGGCCCGGGCGACGGCTCCAAGGGCGACGTGTGGAAGCTCGACACCGCCACCGACACCTGGACGCGCATCAGCCCGGTGCCGTCCACCAGCCCCGACTGCCAGTGGGGCTACTCCGGCCTGTCCATCGACCGGCAGAACCCCGACACCCTCATGGTGGTCACCCAGGTCCTGTGGTGGCCCGACATCATCATGTTCCGCTCCACCGACGGCGGCGCGAGCTGGACCCGCGCCTGGGACTGGGGATCGGACGGTGAGCGCACCCTCCGCTACGCCATGGACATGTCGGCCTCCCCCTGGCTGACCTGGAACAGCCCCGGGGCCTCGCCGAAGCTGGGGTGGAGTACCGAGGCACTGGAGATCGACCCCTTCTCCTCGGACCACTTCCTGTACGGCACGGGCGCCACGATCCACGGCTCCGACAACCTCACCGACTGGGACACCGGCGGCACCGTGCAGATCGACGTCCGCGCCGAAGGCCTGGAGGAGACCGCGGTCCTCTCTCTGATCAGCCCTCCGGTCGGCGCGCACCTGTTCTCCGCCGTCGGGGACGTCGGCGGCTTCCGGCACACGGACTTCACCCGCGCCACGACGATGTACGACACACCCACCTTCAGAACGACGGTCGCTCTGGACTACGCCGAGAAGGCACCCCACACGATCGTCCGGGTCGGTTACCCCAACGACAGTGAATCGACCCAGTACTTCGCGATCTCGACCGACGGCGGTGACACCTGGGCCCCCTCCGGAAGCGAACCGGACGGCGTGACCGGCCCGGGCGTCGACGACAACTCTGTCGCGATCGCGGCGGACGGCGGCCGCGTCGTGTGGGCTCCCGCGGGCGCGCCGGTGAGCTGGAGCACCGACGCGGGCCAGACGTGGACCGCCTGCGAAGGCGTCCCGTCCGGCGCGGTGGTGCGCGGCGACCGCGTCAATCCCGCGGTCTTCTACGCCTGCCACGCCGGCACCTTCTACCGGAGCGGCGACGGCGGCGAGCACTTCGAGGCGACCACGGCGACCGGCCTGCCCGCCGAGGGCAACGTCCGGTTCAAGCCGGTTCCCGGCCACGAGGGCGACATCTGGCTGGGCGGCGGCGAGACGGGCAAGGTCTACGGGCTGTGGCGCTCCACCGACGGCGGCACCTCCTTCACCCGCCTGCCGGGCGTCGATGAGGGCGACAACGTCGGCTTCGGCAAGCCCGCGCCCGGACGCTCCTATCCGGCCGTCTACACCAGCTCGCGCATCGGCGGCGTACGCGGCGTCTTCCGCTCCGACGACGCCGGCCGCACCTGGACCCGGATCAACGACGACCAGCACCAGTACGCCTGGACCGGCAACACCATCACCGGCGACCCACGCATCTACGGCCGCGTCTACCTCGGCACCAACGGCCGCGGCGTCCTCTACGGCGAGCCCACCTGACCGGCCAACGAGGACACGTGAGGACGGCCGACGTCATTGCCCTCGTCCGTCCTCCATCCTGATGTTCGCCGCGATGTCCATCACGTAGGGTCTGCCCTCGTAGTGGACGGTGATGACGGTGGTGCCGGTGCCGGTGGGCCGGACGAGACCGTCGACGACTGCCGCCACGGCCGGGTCGGTGACGGTGAAGCGCAGTCGGCCGGCAGGGACCAGGTGCCGGGCCCCGGTGGCGTCACTGCGGTACAGCCTGACCGGCTCGCTCTCCCCGGAGCTGGTGAAGGAAAGCTCCCCGGTCTGCAGGAATGCCTCGCCTTCCACGCGCGGGACGGACGCGGAGTATCGGAAGAAGTCGGCGTCCACAAACCCCGGAGGGCGGCCGTCGCCGTCGTCGCCGCCGTCACCGCCGTCGGAGCCGGATCCGGCATGGGAGTTGTCGTAGGTGTAGGTGTAGATTCCGACGCGGTCACCGCGGTATCCGCCGAAGCGGGGCAGCGCCATCTTGGTCACGGCACGGACGAAGGTCATTCCGCCGTCGAGGCTGTAGTAGTAAGCGACGGTCTGGTCCGCGTCGGTGCGGGAGATCAGATCCACGGTGGCGACGCCGTCCGGCACTGTGGCGACCGGCGTGACGATGTCATCGTCCTCGATGATGACGCGCCTGATCGTTCCGGCATTCTGCACCGCTATGGCGTTGTGGCACGTGCCGCCGTTGAAATGGGCGAGGCCGGCGCGCTGTCCGCCGGTCATGTGGCTGATGTCGAGACGTGTGGTGACCTGCGTCTGGTCCGAGCGCAGGTGACGCTGGTGCAGCGTGTTCCCCGCGTGGAAGAACGAGGCGTTCCCCCCGGCAGTGCCGAACGCCTTCAGACGCATCCATCCGGGGCGTTCTGTCAGGCTCCAGTAGCCGGACCTCGGCTGGTGGTTCCACAGCCACCGTCGGTCCAGCGTGGGACTGGCGAACTCGTCACTGCCCTGCGGACTGGTGACCGGATAGGTGCGCGGCCGGCCGGTAGGCGTGCCGGGATAGGTCCAGTTCCCGGACGCGTCCCTCTCGATGTCCCGGACGACAGGCTTCGGCGCGGTCCACACCATCGTCCCCAGTCCCGCGGCATCGGTCTCGCCACCAATGACGGGCCAGCCGCCCGGCGGCCACGTCACCGGCAGCAGATGCGGCTGGCGGCCTGCGGAGCCGCCCTCCGTGCCGTCGTTCATCTGGGCAAAGAAGAACCAGTCGCCGTCGGGGGTGTCCAGAAAGCCGCCCTGCAAGGGCACGGAATCATCCGCCAGGCGTCTCACCTCATATCTGCCGACGTGTCCCGGGCTGCCGGGGGTGCCGTCGGGCAGCGTTCCGTACAGGCTGGTCGACCGGAGCATGTAGCACCCCATGCCGGAGATGCCGTCCTCGTTCAGCCCGTTGTCGAGCCCCTGGAAGTCGCAGTAGAACAGGTAGTAATAGTCCCCGCGCTTGTAGATTTTGTTGCCCTCCGGGCCGGCGCGCCTGCCGCCGAACAAATCGCCGCCGAGCAGCCCGTGACCGGCGAGCGTGACGGTGTCCCCGCTGGAGTTCGTGTACGTGAGGTCGTACTGGCTCATGTCGGCGTTCGTCAGGGTGGTGACGGCGTCATCGACGGTGAACAGGACGTTGCCGCGTACGTTCGGCTGCATCGGGTCCGGTCGATCGTCGCCGCTCGTGCCATTGACGTGCGAGGCCGCGAAGTAGGTGTCGATGGCCACGAGTCTGCCGCTCGCGTCGTATTTCTCGTCGAAGAACAAGGTCGGATCCGTCCACAGGGACGTGACCAGGTCACGGCCATGCCTGTCCTTGAGAATTCGGGCGTCCCATTGTCCTGCGGGGTCGCTCGCCGACGCGACGAACATGCCACCGGTCACGGTGTTGACGGCGATGTAGAACATCCTCGTCAGCGGGTTGTGCTTGATCGACGGCGCGTAGACGCCCTCGTTGTACTCACTCATGCCGGTCCAGTTGTACCGGTCCCTGCCCCAGTCGCTGAAGCCGTTGAACGTGGTGCTGCCACCGAGCAGGGTGATGTCGTCGAACGCGGCAGACACGGTCCTCCAGTTCACCAGATCCCTGGAATGCAGCACCGAGACACCCGGCGAGTCGACGAACGTCGACGTGACCGCCCAGTAGTCGTCACCGACCCGGATCGCGTCCGGATCGGCGTAGTCCGATCCGAGAACGGGGTTGGTGTACGTGCCGTCGCCGTTGTCTCCCCATGGGTCGACATAGCCCACCATCCAGGTGCTCCTTCGCTCGATGAACCGACAGACCGTCACAGAAAAGAGCGAGGCTAGGACTGAGGGGCCAGATCGAGCCGGACGGGCTCGTCGCGGTCGCAGCGCAGCGTGCCGTCGGAGACCCGAGCGGCGGCGACCTGAAGCGAGGAGCGGCGGGTGGCGTACGTGCTGTCGTCCTCGGCGGCGGTGCCGACGCGGCCCGGGTGCGTGAAGTAGAAGATGTAGGCGGTCTCCCCCTGGACGACCACGTCGGCGTGGAGCCCGACGGTCCCGTCGTCGGGGCGGCTGCCCGGCCTGTCCAGGATCAGTCCCTGGCGTTCCCAGGTGGTCAGGTCGTCCGAGCGCAGCACGCCCTGTCCGCGCCATTCGTCGACGAGCATCCAGTAGTGGCCGCCGAGTTCGAAGATGTTGGGGCCCTCGTGCCCGCGATGGCCGACAGCCAGGCCGGTGGGCCGCCAGTGGTACAGGTCGGGGCTGTCAGCGGCGCAGGTGAGCGAGCCCCGGGAGTCGTCCTTGAACCACATCCGCCAGCCACCGCCCGGCAGCGGGAACACACACGCGTCGATGACCCAGTCGGAGCCGAGGTCGAGGGCGCCGTGATGATTCCAGTCCAGCAGGTCGGGGCTGGTGTAGTGGCGGATGCGGGCGGGGCTGCCCCAGGCGTCGGGTACGCCGCGGATGTAGCTGACGTACATGTGGTAGAGCCCGTCGTGCCAGATGATCTCCGGTGCCCAGAACGTGTTCCTTCCCCACTCGGTGTCCAGACCGGTGAGGGTGCCCCGGTAGGTCCAGGTGCGGCCGCCGTCCGCCGACGCGGCTACGCCCAGGTCGGTGCCGTGGACCCAGGCGACGCCGGGTCCGGGGGCGGTGGTGCGGCGGTTGGTGTAGACGAGCCACCATTCGCTGCTCTGACGGTTCCAGACGGCGACGGGGTCGGCGGCCCCGTCGTGCACCGGGTCGCGGAAGAGGGGGGCGCCGGCTGCGGAGTTCATGGGGGTCTCCCTTGTTTCAACGGGGTTGGAGCGGCTTCGGGGGTGGTGCGAGAGGAGGTGACGAGGATTCGGCCCCACCCCGGCCCCAGGCGGGCCTGGGGGCAGCGGTGCGCTGCCGCACACCCGGGGCGACATGTCTGCCGACGCCACGGCCGGCGGCTCTGGGCCTCGGCAGCGGGTTTTCCCGGCGGGAGCCGGCCGCTCGCGGCGGTTCAGCCGCCTGTCGACTCCCGGATCACCACCGAGAAGTCACCGACGAACTCCTCGTGATCGGTCGCGGGCGCGGTCTGCTCGATGCGCCTGATCAGGAGGTCGACCGCCCGCCCGGCCATGCCGTCGTGGTCCGGATCGACGCTGGAGAGCGAGGGGATGAGGAACTCGCTTCCCGCGACGTTGTCGAAGCCGATCACCTTCACCTCATCGGGCACCCGGATCCCGGCGTCGGCCAAGCCCCGCAGCACACCCATGGCCAGGGAGTCGTTCACGCAGAACACGCCGTCGAATTCAAGCCCGCTGCCCGCCATCTCCCGAGCACGTTCCGCACCGTCGCGCATGTCGGTCCTTTCCAGCTGCTGGATCAGGGCGGGGTCCGACGGCAGGCCCGCGTCCTCCAGCGCCTGCTGGTAGCCCGGGAACCGCAGGCCGGAGGTGTCGACTTCCTCCACCGCCCCGGACAGGAACACGATGCGCCGGCAGCCCCGCTCGATCAGGTGCCGGGTGGCCGCCCGGGAAGCCTCGAAGTTGGGCATGGCGACGTGGTCCACGGGCCCGCCGATGACCCGGTCACCGAGGATGACCACCGGATGGTCCACCTTGAGCCGCTCGACGTCGGCCTGTCCCATGCCCGCGGCAGTGAGGATGAGCCCGTCGTACAACCGGTTGCGCGACAGGGACAGTGCGTCCAGTTCGTTCTCCCGGGAGGCGCCGGTCTGCTCGATGCTCACCCGGAGGCTGTGCCGCTCGGCCGCGGCGATGATGGAGGCGGCCAACAGGCTGTAGTAGGGGCTGTGCACCGTCGGGACGGCGAGACCGATCGTTCCGGTACGGCCCTTGCTCAGATTGCGGGCCGCGACGTTGACCCGGTAGCCGAGCCGGGCCATTGCCTCCAGGACGTTCGCTCGCGTCGACCTGCGCACGTTCGGGTGATCGTTGATGACGTTCGAAACGGTCATCGGCGAGACGCCGGCAGCCTTCGCCACATCCCTGATCGTTACCACGCTCGCCCCTGGTCTGCGGTCTCGATACTCACTCGCATGCTATGCCCGCGTCCTCGGCCGTGCCGTGCTCGCTGGAAGGGCGGAGTTCCTCCCGGAGGAAGGGAGTTGGGCAGAAGACTGGAGGTGCGCGATGTCGAGAGTGATGACCGCGGTGGCGTGGGCACGGAGGTAGTCCTGCCTTGGTGTGTGGTGGTCGTGGGCAGTGCGTCAGGGGCGCCGAAGCGGGGGCGTAAGCAGGGATGGCCCAGCATTTCCCAGCCCACGCCCGCCCTATTTGGGCGACCATGGCCCCATATCAAGGATTTACTTGTAGCGGTACAAACGCTGCCATCGTTACGCGGGGGAGTCAAGAGCGTGTCGTCAACCCGCCCAGCCGCGGCACTTCGGGCACGGTGCCCCGTGCCCCGCGCCCCGTGCCTCCGCGCCGCGCTCCGCACAGCATCGCCCGGCCCTTCGGTGGGACCCAGGGACAGCGGCACGGGCACGGGCTCCGTGCCCGCGGTTCCGACGGCCGAGCGAGTTGACGCAACACCCTTGGCTCCTCCGCGCAACGATGCCAGCCTTTGTACCGCTACAAGCAATTACCTGTTAACGGTGCATAGTGCCCCAAATAAGGCGGACGTGGACTGGGAACGCTGGGCCATCCCTGCTGCGGATGACGGCGCCTCACGGGGCCTCAAATAATCCTGCACACCCCCTTGACGAAACGCCCGTGCCCGCACGACGGTATGGCAACCGGTTTCTAGATGACGTTTTCTGAAGGGCCGCCTCATGAGCATGCCAGTCACCCGTCGCACGACCCTCCAGGCGGCCGGTGCCGCCGCCCTGGCCGGCGCCGCCGCCGGCGTTCTCGGCGCCGGCCGGGCCGGGGCCGGGGAGCAGACCGCCGACGGGAACACCGTGGTCACCTACCCGATCCCGTCCGGCGTGGCGACCAACGCCGCCTTCACCGTCAAGGTCCGCCCGGTCGGCGGCACGTGGGAAACGCTTGGCGTCTACCTGGCCAAGCTGCCTCTGATCGACCCCCTGACCGGCCGCAACCAGGCCCAGAACTCCTCAATGGCGTACTTCGACTTCTCCGGCACGGTCGAGGTGGAGGTCACCTTCGTCCGGGGCGGGGTGGAGAAGGCCCGCATCCGGCCCGACTCCTACGGCATCACGCATGAACTCGTGGGCAGCACGGTGCACTTCACCCTGAACCGGCCCCGGAACGTCGTCGTCCAGGTCAACGACGAGATCTTCAACTGCCTGCACCTGCTCACCAACCCCATCGAGACCGAGCGGCCCGCCGAGGACGACCCGAACGTCATCTACTTCGGCCCCGGCGTCCACACCCACCCCGACCACACGCTGAAGGTCGCAAGCGGCCAGACCGTCTACCTCGCCGGCGGCGCCGTTCTCACCTCCAACGTCGTCTTCGACGGGGTGGAGAACGCCCGCCTGATCGGCCACGGCGTGATCCAGAACGCCGCGGGCGGCTCGATCGACGTCGTGAACTCCGAGAACATCCACGTCAACGGCATCACGGTGCTCAACTCCCGGTACTCGACCAGGATCGCCGAGTCGAACAACGTCTCCTTCATGAACCTGCGCT
Source organism: Streptomyces sp. 6N223 (assembly GCF_052246635.1). Taxonomy (NCBI): domain Bacteria; kingdom Bacillati; phylum Actinomycetota; class Actinomycetes; order Kitasatosporales; family Streptomycetaceae; genus Streptomyces; species Streptomyces sp. 6N223. The sequence goes on from NZ_JBQQCA010000069.1 coordinate 32,574, forward strand.
CCTTCACCCACCTGGGCTGGGGCGATGGCATCGACGTCTACTGCGCGGAGAACGTCACCATCGACGGCTGCTTCCTGCGCAACTCCGACGACTGCATCGCCATCTACGCCCACCGCTGGGAGTTCTACGGCGACGTCCGCAACATCACCGTCAAGAACTGCACCCTGTGGGCCGACGTCGCCCACCCCATCAACATGGCCGTCCACGGCAACGACGACCCCGCCAACCACGAGGTGCTGGAGAACCTGAACTTCGAGAACATCGACATCCTCGACCACCGCGAGCCGCAGGTGATCGCCCAGGGCTGCCTCGCCATCAACGCCGGCGACGGCAACCTCGTCCGGGACGTCAGGTTCGACGACACCCGCGTCGAGGACTTCCGGTGGGGCCACCTCATCCACATGCAGGTCTCCTTCAACCCGAAGTGGAACCAGGTTGCCGGCCGCGGCATCGAGAACGTCTACATCAAGGACCTCACCTACAACGGCACCAACGCCGAAACCTCGCTGCTCATCGGCCTCGACGCCGACCACCTCGTCAAGGACGTCACCTTCGAGAACCTCGTCATCAACGGCCGCGTCATCCGCGACAGCGGCGGCAAGCCCGCCTGGTACCTGGCCTCGGACGGCGTGCCCATGTTCGTCAACGACCACGTCCAGAGCCTCCGCTTCCTCACCACCGAGGAGGCAGCAGCCCTGTGACCCCGCTGACCGGCCGCGGCTTCCCCTCCGCCTCCTCGCTGCTGCCGGCGGCGGGCGCGGGTGGCCTCGCCCTGCCCGCGCCCGCTCGGGCGGGCGCGGCCGCCGCCCACCAAACGCCTCATGTGGTGCGTCGCCGGCGACCACGCCCACGCCCACGCTCAAGGAGGGACAGGACAAGGTGAAGCTCCAGGTCAACGGCCGTGACACAGGCGTGCGCCACAGGCGGCTCGAGCGTCGGGGAGTGTGAGGATGACCACAGACACCGCGGCAAGACTCGATCGTGTGCGGGTCCCGCGCCGCAAACGGGGTGCCGTGTCGAAGGAGACCATGCGCCGGAGGGCGCGGCGGAGCTTCGCGCGTCATTGGACGT
>NZ_JBQQCA010000070.1:0-32333 GCF_052246635.1 Streptomyces sp. 6N223
CTGTACGTCCTGATCAACCTCCACCACGACTCCTGGCAGTGGATCTGGGAGATGCCCACCCAGCACGACCAGGTCCTCGCCCGCTACACCGCCACCTGGACCCAGATCGCCGAACGCTTCCGCGACGACGCGCCCCGCAAGCTGCTCTTCGAGAGCGTCAACGAGCCGCAGTTCACCAACAGCACCGGCGTGCCGCAGGAAGAGGAGCTGCTGGACGAGCTCAACACCACCTTCCACTCCATCGTCCGCGACTCCGGCGGTGCCAACGCCAAGCGCGTGCTCGTGCTGCCCACCCTCCACACCAACGGCGACCAGGCCCACCTGGACGAGCTGGACGACACCATCGCCGCGCTGGACGACCCCAACATCGCCGCCACCATCCACTTCTACGGCTTCTGGCCCTTCAGCGTGAACATCGCGGGGTACACCCGCTTCAACGAGGAGGTCCAGGCCGACCTGACCGGAACCTTCGACCGCGCCTACAACACCTTCGTCTCCCAGGGCATCCCGGTGATCGTCGGCGAGTACGGCCTGCTCGGCTTCGACAGCAGCACCGGCACCATCGAGCAGGGCGAGAAGCTGAAGTTCTTCGAGTTCTTCGGGTCCTACGCCCGCTATCGGCAGCTGACCACGATGTGGTGGGACAACGGCCAGCACCTCGACCGCACCACCTTCGAGTGGCGCGACCCCAGCCTGTTCCGGCAGATCCAGTCCAGCTGGACCACGGACTCCGCGACGGCCTCCAGCGACCAGATCTTCGTCCGGACCGGCCAGGAGCCGACCGACGCGACGCTCACGCTGAACCTCAATGGCAACAGCCTGACCTCGGTCGCCAACGGCTCCGAGGAACTGGTGCGCGGCCAGGACTACACCATCAGCGGCGACCAGCTCACCATCGCCGCCGCCACACTCGCCCGCCTCACCGCGAGCCAGGAGTACGGGGTCAACGCCACGCTGACGCTCCGGTTCGACGGCGGCGTGCCGTGGGACGTGAACGTCATCACCTACGCCACCCCGGTTCTGGAGAACGCCGACGGCACCACCAGTTCCCTGACCATCCCGACGGCGTTCAACGGCGACCGGCTGGCCACCATGGAGGCGGTCTACGCCGACGGCACCAACGCCGGCCCGCACGACTGGACGTCCTACAAGGAATTCGGCCGTGCCTTCTCGCCGGACTACGCCGCCGGCCACATCACCCTGCCCCAGGCGTTCTTCGCCGAGACCAGGGTCAACTCCACCATCAACCTGACCTTCCACTTCTGGAGCGGCGAGACCATCACCTACACCCTCACCAGGTCCGGCACCACCGTCACCGGCACCACGACCTGACGACCTGACCCCACCGACCAGGATCCGGCTAAGCGGCCGGTCGCCAGGGGCTCGTGTGCGGCAACGCACCTTGCCCCACCGGCGGCCGGCCGCTCACGCCGTCACGAGGTAGGGGATGGTCAGGGGTCCCTGCGGCAGGACGCACGCCCGGGCGGCGGGGCCGGCGGCGGCCAGCGCCTCGGCGACGGCGGCGGAGACATCGCTCGTCTGCTCCAGGTGAGCCGCGGCCAGCTCCGCGTCGCTGAGGTGGGAGGTGTGCATGATCACCCGGCACTGTGACTGGATGCGGGCCTGGATCTGGACCTGCCACTGATCGGGCAGGGTGTGCGGCCGGGCGTGGATGGCGTCCAGCAGGGCCTGGGGGGAGGGCGCGGAGGACAGCACCTCGCGGTAGGAGCCGTGGTCGGGGAAGCCGTCGCGGCACTCGGCCGCGCAGATGATGGTTCCCCCGGGGCGGACCACCTGGTAGGCGGCGGACATGCCCTTGACCGCCTGGTAGAGGTTCTGGTCGAGGGGGTAGCCGGAGTTGGTGGTGACCACGACGTCGAAGGGCTCGGGGACCGGGCGCATCGCCATGCGCTTGGCGGCGGCGCAGGCGGCGGCGTGCATCGGCAGCAGGTCGCCTCCGAACGCGGCGACGATGTCCTTGTCCCGGTTGAGGACGACGTCCAGCGCGAAGGTGACGCCGGTGGCCTCGGCGATCGCGCGCACGTCGTCGTGCACCGGATTGCCGTGCGTGATGCCCCAGGTCGCGCGGGGGTGACCGATGCGGCGAGCGTCGTGCAGCGTCAGCACCGTCTCCAGTCCCGCCAGCCCGGGAGCGACCAGCTTGGGCCCGCCGGAGAATCCCGCGAAGAAGTGCGGCTCGACGAAGCCCGTGGTGATCCGCACGTCGGCGGCGGTCCACGCGCGGTTGAGCCAGACCGGCACGCCCGCTCCGTGGGTGCCGCACCAGGTGAGCTGTTCGGGATCCCGGGCGTCGTGGTTGATGACGCGGAACGTGTCCACGATCTCGTCGCCGAGCATCTGCCGCAGTTCCTCGGCGGTGTTGCCGCGGTGGGTGCCGGTCGCGACCAGGATCACCACGTCCTCGGTCCGGATGACGCCGTCGAGTTCGGCCATCACGGCCGGGAGCATGAGCCGGCGTGGCTGCGGACGGGTGCCGTCGCAGACGGAGATGGCCACGGTCTGACCGGGGCGCAGGCGCTCGCGCAGCGGCGGTCCGGACACCGGATGGCGCAGCGCGTCGCGCAGGGCGGCGCTCTGGTCGGCCGCGGCCTCGTGGTGGACGGGTTCGACCACCGTGGCGGCGTCGGGACTCACCTCCATCGCGAGGCCCTCGGTGCCGTAGTCGAGCCTTACCCTCATCACGCCTCCTCCTCGGGCCTTGTCGCTCAGCGACATACCGCGTCTACCAGGATGCATGGCGGTGGCGGAGACATGGGATGGATTTAACCCCGGGAGTTGCTGGCGTGTCCACGCCTGGCGCCACAAACCGCAGGATGGTCCCGGAATGGTCCCGGATACTGGAAAGTGCGCCTTCCCATACATGGGATGTCTTTGCTAGCTTGACCGGCGACTGCCTGACGGGAGAGTCATGCGATACCTCCGTGGGGGCCCGGCGTACGCCGGGTGCCCGGGTGCCCGGGTCTACCGGCTGGAGCCGGAATGACCCGGCAGCGGGACGGCGGACAGGCCGGGGCCGCGGCCGCGCTCGATCTCGGCTACGCCCGCGTGGACACGGACCGGGAGAGCCGGCAGGGGCTCCCGGAGGTCGTCTACGGCCCCGGGAAGACCACCGGGCAGATCCGCGGCATCGTGACGGGACTGCTGACGCACAACGCCGGGCCGGTGCTGGTGACGCGGCTGGACGAGGAGACCGCCGCGGCCGTGGGCGGGGCGGTCCCGGGCGGTCGATACGACGCCGCGTCACGCCTGCTGGTGTGGCGCCCGGCGCCCGCCGGGTCCTTCCGTGTCACGGTCGTCACGGCCGGCACGGCCGACCTCCCCGTGGCCGCCGAGGCGCTCGGGGTGTGCCGGGCGGTGGGCCTCGCCGCCACCGCCGTGGCCGATGTCGGCGTCGCGGGCCTCGACCGCGTGCTGGCGGTCAGGGACCAGCTCCAGGCGTCGGACGCCGTCATCGTCGCCGCGGGCATGGAGGGCGCGCTGGCGAGCGTGGTCGGCGGCCTCGTCCGCTGCCCCGTCGTCGCCGTCCCGGTCTCCAGCGGCTACGGCGCCGGCCTGGAGGGCGTGACCGCGCTGCTGGCCATGCACGCCTCCTGCGCGGCCGGGCTCACCGTCGTGAACATCGACTCCGGCTTCGCGGCGGCCATGGCCGTGCACCGGATCGCTCAGGTCGCCGCGGGCCGCCGATGAGCCGCTGCTGGATCCACCCCTTCACCGGCCTCGCCGGCGACATGCTGCTCGCCGCGCTGCTCGACGCCGGCGCGCCGCTCGCGCGTGTCCGGGAGGCGGTCGCCTCCACCGGGCTGACCGGCTGGGAGCTGACGGCGGAGCGCGTCACCGACCACGGGCTGGCCGCGACCAGGGTCCGCGTCACCGTGCTCGACGACGCTGAGGAACGCCGCGCCGCGGAGCTGGCGGAGCTGGCGGCCCGTGCACGCCCCGCCGCCGTGGCGTCCCGCGCGGTGGCCGCCGTGCGGGCCCTGGCCACCACCGAGGCGCGGCTGCACGGCAGCGACCCCGACACGGTCCACCTGCACGAGCTCGGCGGACACGACACCGTTGTCGACATCGTCGGCGTCGCCGCCGCGCTCGACGCGCTGGGGGTGACCGAGGTGGTCTGCGCCCCGCTGCCGCTGGGCACCGGCCGCATCGCCTCGGCGCACGGGCTGATCCCCGCGCCCGCGCCCGCCACCCTCGGCCTGCTGGCCGGCGCGGCGGTGACGGGGAGCGACATCCCCGGGGAGACGGTGACGCCGACCGCCGCCGCGCTGCTCGTCGCGGCGGACGCCCGCTACGGCCCCATGCCGTCGATGACCGTGACGTCCACCGGCTACGGGGCGGGCAGCCGGCGCCTGCCGGACCGCCCCAACGTGGCCGCCGTCACGCTCGGCGACCCGACGCCCGAACCGCTCGCGGCCGAGACGGTCGTGGTCCTGGAGACCAATCTCGACGACGTGACCGGCGAGGTGCTCGCCCACACCATCGCCGCGGCGCTGGCCGCGGGAGCGCTGGACGCGTGGGCCACCCCCGCGGTGATGAAGAAGGGCAGGCCCGCCCACGTCCTGCACGTGCTGGCGGAGCCGCACGCCGCCGACCGGCTGGAGCACCTGGTGCTCGCCGAGACCGGCAGCCTCGGCATCCGCCGCTCACCCGCAGCCCGGACGGCCCTGCCGCGTCACGTCACCACGGTGGAGGTGAACGGCTGCCCGATCCGGGTCAAGCACGGACCGCACGGAGCGAAGCCTGAGCACGACGACGTCGCGGCCGCGGCCGCCCGCCTGGGGCTGCCGCCGCGCGTCGTCGCCGAACGCGCCAGAAGGGAACTGCCCGGATGACGACGATCGACGACGAGGTCGCACTGCTGGAGCGGATGCGCGCCATCGGCGGGCCGCTGGCCGTCGCCTACTCCGGCGGCGCGGACTCGGCCCTGGTGCTGGCCGCGGGCGTCCGGGCCCTGGGAGCGCGGCGCGTGCTGGCCGTCACGGCGGTGTCCGAGAGCCTCGCTCCTGCGGAGCTCGCCCCGGCGCGGGCGCTGGCCCGGTCCCTCGGTGTCGTGCACCTCACGCCGCGCACCGAGGAGCTGCGCCACCCCGGCTACCGGGCCAACGGCCCGGACCGGTGCTACTTCTGCAAGTCCGAGGTGCTGGACACGATCGCCGCGCTGGGCCGGGCACACGGCTTCCCGGAGCTGGCCACGGGCACCAACGCCGACGACGCGGTCGACCCGTTCCGGCCCGGCATCCGCGCCGGCCAGGAGCGCGGTGCGCACACGCCGCTGCGCGACGCGGGCCTGAGCAAGCGCCAGGTGAGAGAGATCAGCCGCCGCTGGTCGCTGCCCACCTGGGACAAGCCCGCCACCCCCTGCCTGGCCAGCCGCATCCGCCACGGCGTCGAGGTCACCGGGCACCGACTGGCCCGCGTCGCGCGCGCCGAGGTGGCCCTCCGCGCGGTGCTCGACGCCGCCGGTGTGCGGACCACGGACCTGCGCGTCCGCGACCTGGGCGGGGCGGTCCGCGTCGAGGTCGACGCGGACCTCGTCGAGACCGCCACCGCCCTGCCGGGCGTGCTGAACGCCGTCCGCACGGCGGGATTCGCGGAGGGGGATGTCAGTGTCCGGGCGTTCCGCAGCGGCAGCCTCCACCGGGAGCGGACGCCGGGCCGCACGGGCTCAGGTCACTGACGTCCCCCTCCATCACCTTCCGTCACTCTCCCTCGCCTGACGGCGCGTAGCCGGCGGCGACGATGTTGGCCTGCACCGCGTCCTCGGTCTCGTCGGACGGGAAGCCGGAGACCATGGCCCCCTCGTAGAAGGTGCCCTCGCTGAGGTTGGCGCCGCCGCCGGGCTTGCAGCAGTCGCCGCCGCTGCCGAGGACGATCGCTCCCTGCTTCTTCATGGGGCTGTATCCCGCGGGCAGCGGGCCGTCGTAGACCGTGTACAGGTCGCCGGCCTGCGCGTCACTGCCCTTGAACGCCATGCGCGAGGTCCCGTCGTTCTTCAGCGTCGCCGTGACGTACGGGCTGGTGAAGTCCCGCTGGTTGGGGTTCCACTCCTGGCTGCCTCCGGGGTACAGGCCCCATTCGAGGTCTGCCTGGACCCAGGGGCCGGTTCCCTGGCAACCGCCGAACCAGCACTGCCTGCTGAAGTTGATCGCGTCCATGGTCCCGGCGCCGTCGGCCATCCGGGTCGTCTCGCTGTTGCCGTAGTCGAAGCAGCACTGGTCGTTGACGTGCGTGCCGCTGGTGACCATGTACATGCCCTCGGGATCGGCGCCGGTGGGAACGCCCGTCTCGTGGCCGTCCCGCCAGTAGCTGTTGCCGGGCTTGATGTAGAGCGAGTAGACCTTGCTGCCCCCGACCGTCAGCGACTCGGTCATCGCGTCCGCGGGGCTGCTCACGTCTGAGCCGGGGACCTCCTCCGAGCCCTGGTACCAGAGGTCGTTGCCGTTCCCGGACTGGTCGAAGACGACGGTGACGACGCACTCGGTGCCGGCGCAGAACTCGTCCTGCGCCGCGCCGTCGGCGGGCCCGCCCGCGCTGAGGGCGCCGATGTCCAGGGTGGTGTTGTCCGAGGCGCGCTGGATCTGGTAGAGGATGCCGTCGTAGGAGCCGTAGAGCGCCCGGGTGGTGCTGTGCGCGGCGACGCAGGGCGTGCCGCCCGATTCGTAGATGTCGCAGGGGCCGGTGGCCTGCGCCGACACCGGCGCCGACCACGTCAGTGCGGTCGTCAGCACCGTGGCGAGGATCGCTACGATGGCGGCCGTCACGGTCGCCAGGGAGCGCCGCCGCCTTGATGGTGGCTGGGATGGGCTGCTTCTCTGCATTGTGGGACTCCTTGTGGGGGGATGCAGTGCTCAGGACAGTTCGGGGATCTGGCCGGAGAAGGTCAGCTTGACCACGTAGGCCAGGGCGTCGAACGGCGCGTCGGAGGCGGGCATCGACAGGTGCAGGCCGGCGCCGTCCTGGCTGGGGTCGGGGAGGTTGATGTACGACCCGTCGGTGGCGTCGAGGAGCTGGGCGGATGCGAGGGTGCTCAGGTCGATCCGGTCCGAGCTGAGCGTGGTCACGGTGAGGGTGCCGCCCGGCCAGCCCAGCACGGTGGCGTACAGCACCGTGCTGTCCTTGCTGCGGGTGAAGCGGATGTCCGCGCTGGTGCCCTCCACCGGCTGGGTGAAGGAGCCGCCGCCCATCTGGGTGGGGCCCTCGCCGTAGTCGGTCCAGGCCCGGGTGGCGTAGAGGGACTCGCCGAAGCGTCCGAGGTAGTCCCCGAAGCCCCGCAGGATGGCCTGCTGCTCCTCCGGGATGGTGCCGTCGGCCATCGGCGCGATGTTCAGCAGCAGGTTGCCGTTCTTGCTGACCCGGTCGATGAACGCGTGCAGCATCGCCTTCTGCGAGTAGTAGCCGATGCCCTCGGTGTAGCACCAGCTGGAGCTGGAGACGCTGTCGTCGGTGAGCCAGTAGGGGAACCGCAGATCGCCCGGCCCGCCGCGTTCGTAGTCGAACACCTCACCGTTGTCGTTGAAGCCGTCCTTGTAGGTGGCCACGACGTTCTTGTTCCAGGCGAGGGCCTGGTTGTAGTAGTACGCGAGGAAGTTCAGCCGCTGCTGCTCGTCCACCTGCGTGAGGTTGAAGTCCTGCCAGATGATGTCGGGCCGGTAGCCGTCGATCAGCTCGGCGAGCTTGTCGTACCAGAGCTGGTTCGCGGCGACCGGGTCGAGCTGGCCGTACAGCTTCCGCAGGCTCGGGTCGGACTGCGGGGGCACGTGCTCGTAGAAGCCGGTGAAGTTGTACGCGTGGTGCACCGAGACCATGAACTTCAGGCCCTGGGCCCGGATGGCGTCGGCGTGCAGCCCCACCAGGTCCAGGCCGGGTCCGGTGGCCACGGAGTTCCACTCGTTGACCGTGCTGTCCCACATCGAGTAGCCGTCATGGTGCTCGGCCACGGGGCCGGCGAACTTCGCGCCCGCGTCGGCGAACAGCTGCGCCCACGCCTCGGGATCGAAGTTGCCGCCCTCGGACGCGAGCTTCGGCGCGAACTGCACGTGGTTGCCCGCCAGGTCCTCGGCGCCGTTGATGAAGTTGTGGTAGGGCCACACCGACGGGTCCCCGTAGGTGGCGATGTGGTGGGCGTTCTCCCCGGAGCCGCCGGCGTACATGTTGCGCGGATACCACTCGTTGGCGAACGCGGGCACGCTGAAGACGCCCCAGTGGAAGTAGATGCCGAACTTGGCGTCCTGGAACCACTCGGGAGCCGGCGGGTGCTGGTCGACCGAGGGCCAGTCCGGGGTGTAGCCCTGCGCGGCCGCGGCCTGGGCGGTACCGACCCGCAGCAGGAGACCTCCAGCCGCGACACCGCCGGCCGCGGCGAGCAGCCCGCGGCGGCTCGGCCGGAACGATGATGATGGCGAGGACATGGATGCGCACCTCTCGTGGGGGATGGCGGGTCTGGCCGGGGCCCGGGACGTCTGGAACTCCATGGCGTCCACCCGGTACCTGTCCGCCTGTGGGGCGGTGAAGACCAGGTACAGGGCGTGGGTGCCGGCCAGGCCCGCGAGGTGTCCCGGTCCGGGGGCCTGCCCTCAGTCCCCGGCCTGGTTCCAGGACGCCCACTTCACGCCGCCCATCAGGTGCTTGCGGAAGTCCTCCTCCGCGTAGGCTTCGATGTAGTGGCCCATGGCGGTGGCCCAGATCCGGCCGCCGGAGGCGGTGCTGCACCAGGTGATGGGATGGTCCTCGCCCATCGCGAACTCGCCCGGGTCGTAGGTCGATTCGTCGACCGTGGCGAGCACGCGGACGTTCGGCCGCGGGCTGGGGTCGAAGTTGTACCACTCCTCGGACCGCGTCCACAGTTCGGGCAGCCCCTGAGTGGAGGGGTGGTCCGGGTCCTCGATGCGGACGGTGCCGTTCTGGGGGCCGTAGGCGTGGCCGGGCATGTGGGCGCCGCCGTTGATGACCTCGTCCCACCAGGGGAACTCCGCCTCGATGCCCATGTCGAGGGCGCAGTGGATGGCCACCACTCCCCCGCCGCCGGTCACGTAGTCCTGCATGGCCTGACGCTGTTCGTCGGTGTCCCAGACCATGCCGGAGTTCTGGAGCATGATGATGACCTTGAACCCGGCGAGTTCCTCGGCGTTGAAGACGGCCGGGTCCTCGGTCTGGACGAGCTCGATGTTCTGCTCGGTCGTCTCCTCCTGGAACATCTGGATGCCGGCGGGTATGGAGTCGTGGACGTAGCCGACGGCCCTGGTGAACAGCAGGGCCCGGAACTGGGCCTGCGCGTGCGCGGTGGACGCGAAGCCCGTCAGGGTGCCGGCGGCCGCGCCGCCGACCGCGACGCCGCCGGCCGCGACGAGCAGTCTGCGGCGGCTGAACTGTGAGGGTGATGATGATGACGAGGACATGACTGTGACCTCTCGTGGGGGATGGTGGGCCGGTCGGGGCCCGGGCGGGGGTTCTCCCGCCCGCCCGGGCCCTCGTGGTGGCCGTGATGGGTGGTCTTGTCGGGGGACTACGACGCCTGGAACTCGATGGCGTCCACGTCGTAGGAGTTCTCCACGGGTGCGGTGAAGACCAGATACAGCTTGTGCGTGCCGGCCAGTTCCGTGATCGGCGCCGGATCCGTCATCTGGTAGGTCTCCCAGGCGCCGGTGGCGGGCACCTCGGTGGTCGCCAGCAGTTCCCCGTCGGGAGCGTCGGCGCGCAGCTCGATGGCGCCGCCCCCGTCGGGCGAGGTCACCCGGTAGCTGACGGAGCCGATGCCTTCGACGCTCATGGTGTCGAACGCGATCCAGTCGCCCTCGCTGATGTCCCCGATGCGCTTGCCGTTCTGGGCGCCGGCCTCCTCGACGACCGTGGTGCCGGACTGGCTGTCGCGGAACTCGGCCTGCTTGTGGAACGGCTGGAGCACCGACTTGCCGTAGCCCGTCAGCTCGCCGGAGCCCTCGACGCCCTGGTCGGTGTACTCGGCGTTGAGGACGTAGTACAGGTTGGCGCCCTCGGGGTGCCCGCCGAGGTCACTGGTGTCGACCGTGCCCGAGCAGCCGCGGATGTTGGTGGTCGGGTGCTCGTGGTCGTCGTGGCCGAGGGCCGGGTTGACGATGACGTTCTGGCAGTCGATCTCGCCGTCCTCGGGGTCGGTCACGGTGACCTCGTACGAGATCTCGTCCCCGAACTCGATCATCGTGCCGCTCACCGGGGTCGTCACCTCCACCGTCGGCTCGGTGTTCCCGACCGTGATGGTGGTGTTGTCGAAGCCGGTCTGCCCGTCGGGGTCGGTGACCCTGAGCTGGGCGGTGAACTCGCCGACCGTCTCGTAGGTGTGGGTGGGGTTGGGCTCGGTCGAGTCGAAGGTGCCGTCGCCGTCGAAGTCCCACTCGTACGTGAGCTCGCCGCCGTCGGGGTCCTCGCTGCCCTCGCTGGAGAAGGTGACCTCCAGCGGCGCCGGTCCGCTCGTCGCCGACGCGCTGGCCTTGGCGACCGGCGCGGACCCGCTCCCGCCGCCGATGTAGTCGATGCGGTAGAGGCCCGAGTCGTTGTTCCCGCCCCAGAACTCGGAGCCCCACTCCAGCACGTAGAGGGAGCCGTCCGGGCCGAAGGTCATGTCCATCGGCTTGAGGAACGTCGCCTCGGGCAGGAAGTCGTCGATCGAGGCGACGGCCCCGCTGTCGTCGAAGGTGAGGGTCTTGATGTAGTTGCGCGACCACTCGTAGAAGAACGCGGCGCCGTCGAGGGACTGGGGGAACTTCGTGGTCGAGGGGTTGTCCGCATCGTAGTGGTAGACGGGACCGCCCGCCGGGCCGTTGGCGCCCTCGCCGAGCTCCGGGAACTGCGCCGAGGCGCCGTAGCCGTACCAGATCTCCGGCATCTGCACGGGCGGCAGCTCGGCCAAGCCGGTGTTGTTGGGGGACTCGTTGACGGGGGCGTCGCAGTCGAACTTCGCGCCGACCTCGCCTGTGTCGGGGTTGAACGGGGCGTAGGGCTGGTTGTCGCCGTGGCAGAACGGCCAGCCGAAGTTGCCCGGCTCGGTGATCACGTTGTACTCGACCAGGCCCTCGGGGCCGCGCTCGGTGGCCGGCGGGTTGCGGTCGGGCCCGTAGTCGGCGACGTGCAGGTTACCGGTGGCGGGGTCGACGCTGAAACGGAACGGGTTGCGGAAGCCCATGGCGTAGATCTCGGGCAGCGTTCCCTCGGTGCCGGGCGCGAACAGGTTGCCCTCGGGGACGGTGTAGCCGCCATCGGCCGAGGGCGTGATCCGCAGGATCTTGCCGCGCAGGTCGTTGGTGTTCCCGGCCGACCGGGCGGCGTCCAGACCCTCCTGCCCCGGGCGCCAGTCCAGCGGGGCGTAGCCCTGCCAGTTCGCGTCGAGGTTGGGCGGGGTGTCGTCCCCGGTGCCGATGTACAGCGAGCCGTCGGGCCCGAACTCGATGTAGCCGCCGGTGTGTCCGGGCTCGGGGAAGGTCCGGTCCCGGGTGGCGGGCACGTCGATCACAACCTGCTCGCTCGCCACGTCCAGGGTGTTGCCGTCCATGGTGAAGGCGGAGACGCGGTTGATGTCCTCCGCGGCCGCGGCCGGAGAGTAGTTGAGGTAGATCCGGTTGTTGTCGGCGAAGTTCGGGTCGAGGGCCATGCCGATCAGGCCGTCCTCGCCGCCGGTGTAGACGTCCAGCGCGCCGGCTGTGGTGGTGGAGCTGCTCGCCGGGTCGAAGACCTGCAGCTCGCCGCCGCGCTGGATGTAGAAGACGCGGCCGTCCGGCGCCACGTCCAACGCCATCGGGTCGGCCGTGTTGTCGTCGAGAGTGACCTTCTCGAACGTTGCCTGGGTGGGCTCCACGTCCTGGGCGGGCTCCACGTCCTGGGCGGCTGCCGTCAGGGTGCCGGCCGCGAGCAGCGGCGCCATGGCGAGCGCCAGGAGGGCGCGTGAGCGTTTGCGGTGCCTGCTTCTTATGTGGGCGGTTTTCATGTGGGGGGTTTCCTCTCCGGTGATGCGGCTCCCCGCGTCGTTGCGGGTCAGAGACGGGAGAACGCCTTCCTCAGGAAGGCCAGGCCGTCGACCGCGATGGCGTCCTGGGAGTCGGCCAGGGGGCGCCAGACGGAGGCGGCGACGGCGATGCTTTCGTTGTGGGCGGTGAAGGACTCGATGCACAGCGGCCCGTCGTAGCCGCCGGCCAGGAGTTCCCTCAGGAAGCCCCACCAGTCCAGTGAGTCTCTTCCCGGGGTGCCCCGGTCGTTGGCGCAGACCTGGACGTGCGCGATGCGTCCGGCGGCCTGGTGGGCGGCGATGTCAAGACCGCGCTCCTCGATGTTCTGGTGGTAGGTGTCCAGCGCCACGCCGACGGTCTCGGCCGGCAGGCCGTCGAGCGCCTGAAGAGTCTGGCCCACCGTGTTCAGCACGCTGGTCTCGTAGCGGTTCAGCGGCTCGACGGCGATGCGGACGCCGGCGGCGCGCGCGTGCTCCACCACCGGCGCCAGACCCTCGCGGAGTTCGGCGTAAACGCTCGCCCGCTCCTGCTCGGAGATGCGCCAGGTCCGGCCCACCGTGGCGTAGATGGGCCCGGCGACGACCGGGGCGCCGACCTGGTGGGCGGCGTCCACGCAGGACAGCAGGTACTCCTGGGTGGCGCGCACGGTCCCCGGCGAGGTGGCCACCAGGTCGCGCCCCGGCGACATCGCGGCGATGACGGCCGCGGGCCGTAGCCGGCAAGCCGTCAGCAGCTTCGCGACGGACGCCGGCGACCAGTCACCGGGCTGTTCCAGGGGCAGCTCGACCGCGTCGAACCCCCACTGCCCCAGCCGCGGGACCGTCCGGGCGAGGGTGTCGTCGGTGACCGGCGAGTCCCAGATCCACGGGTTCGCCCCGATCGGCAACGCTTCCATCACTCACCACCCCAGTCCTCGGGATAGCCGGGCAGGTCCTCGCAGCCGCACATGGCGTAGTGCAGCGGCGGCATGTCCTCGTTCAGGTACTGGGCGAGGTTGTCCTGGGTGATGGTGGGCTGCGGGAGGCGCCACTCGCGGGGCACCTCCTCGCCGGCGAGGATGCGCAGCGCGGCGATGACGGGGGTGCGCCACTGGAACGTCGGGTAGGTGGGGGCGATGGCCGTCAGGTCCTTGTCGTTCCACGCCTGAAGGAAGTCCTGCTGGTCCTCGCCGGTGATGGGCGGGACCTCCTCCCCCGCGTCCTCGAACGCCTCGATGGCCGCCACCGAGGTGGCGCCGGAGTCCATCCAGACCCCGTCGATCTGGCCGTGCCGCTGGATCGCGTCGGTGACGATGGACTTGGTGGTCGCCGGATCGCCCTCGGTGAACTCCACGTCCACCACGTTGAGGTCGCTGTCCTCGAAGGCGATCTCCGCGGCGGACCAGCGGTTCTCCAGCACGTCGACGCCAGGGGAGATGCGCAGCGCCAGGATGTTGCCGCCCGGCTCGACGGTGTCCACCAGGAAGTCCGCGGCGGCGGCGCCGTAGGCGTAGCCCCCGACCGGGTGGATGAAGGTGACCGGGCAGTCGGTGTTGACGCCCCGGTCGAAGACGATGACGGGCAGCTTGCCGCACGCCTGCTCCACGGCCGGGGTGAGGGTCGCCGTGGTGTTGGGCGAGACGATGAGGGCGTCACAGTCCTCGCGGCCGCTGAGGTCCTGGATGTCGGAGATCTGCTTGTCGTCCTGCCCCTCGGCGTCCAGCACGGTGAGGGTGACCTGCTCGTGCTGCGCCGCCTCGGCCTCCATCGTCTGCAGGCCGACCTGGCGCCAGGGGTTGAACACGCCGGCGTTGGAGAAGCACAGGTGGACCTCGCCGTCCGGGATCGCGTACTCCTCGGTGCCGGCCATCTCGGGGCGCAGCATCTGCTCCCACGGCCGGCCCTCGGGTCCCTCGGGCGTCTCCTGGCCGAGGGCGATCTGCTGCTCGTACTCGCCGCGCTCGAAGAACTCGGCCTCGCCCGCGTCGCCGCCGTCGCCGGGTGAGGCGGAGCCCGCCGGCGGGGTGGGGCCTTCCGGGGGCGTGTCGCTGCTGCACGAGGCGAGCGAGGCGGCCGCGAGGACGGCTGCGAGCGCGGCGAGGGCTGGTTTTCTCATGGGGTGTGGCCTCCGGTGGATGGTGAGCGGCGCCGCCGCCGGGAGAAGTCGGCGGCACCGAGCGCGACGGCCGCGATGACGATCACGCCCTGGACGGTGGACTCCAGTGCGCCCGAGACGCCTCGCAGGTTCAGGAGGGTGAACAGCGCGATGAGACAGAAGGCCCCGGCCATGGCGCCGGCGACCGAGCCCCGGCCGCCGCCGAGGACCACGCCGCCGAGGACCACGGCGGTGATGGCCTCGAACTCCATGCCGGAGCCCGCCTGCGCGGAGACGCCGGAGAAGCCCCCGACGAGCACCGCGGCCAGCGCGGCGGCCGCGCCGGACAGCACGAACGCGAGGGTGCGCACCCGGCCCACCCGGACGCCCGCCAGCGCGGCGGCCCGCTCGTTGTCGCCGGTGGCCATCAGCGTGCGGCCAAGGCGGGAGCGCATCAGCACGACGACGCCGGCACCCGCCGCCAGGCACACCAGCACGCCCCACGGCAGCCAGCCGAACAGGTCGTCGCGGCCCATCGCGCGGAAGTCGTCGGGGAGGTAGCCCTGGGGAGAGCCGCCGGTCCAGTAGAAGACGCCGCCCTCCAGCATGAGCATCATGCCGAGGGTGGTGATGAACGACGGCACCGCGAGCAGGGTGGTCACCAGGCCGTTGACCAGTCCGACCGCGGCACCGGCCAGCAGCAGCACGCCGACCACGACCGCCCAGTGCGCGCCGGGGAACTCCTGGTACAGCTCCGCGGCCGTCACGACACCGGCCGTCACGATCGCGCCGACGGAGAGGTCGAACTCGCCTGAGACGATGACCAGGTACTGGCCGGCGGCCAGGATGACCAGCGGGGCGGCGCGCCGGACGAACGCCAGGAGCCGGTCGGGCTCGTAGAAGCCGGGGTCGGTGACGGCGAGCGCCGCCAGCAGCACCAGCAGCAGGGCGTACACGGGTGCCGCGGTGCCGAGCGCGGCGGTCAGCCGCCGCCGCAACGCCGGTGCGGGGACGTCGGTGTGGTGGTCCACGGCGGTCACGCGGTCCTCCTCGCGGGGCGGCGCCTGTGCGCGTAGAGGGCGACGGCGGCGATGATCACTACGCCGCGCAGCACGTTCTTGACGAAGGGATCGACGGAGAGCTGGTCGAAGACGGAGTCGAGCACCGCCAGCACGAGGACGCCGCCGAGCGTCCCGGCGACCCCGCCGCGGCCGCCGGCCAGGATGGTGCCGCCGAGTACGACCGCGGCGATCGACTCCAGGTCGTACCGGGCCTCGGTGCCCGCCCACGGCGTGCCCGCCCCGAAGCGGGCGGCGAGGAAGAGGGCGGCGATGCCGACGCACAGCGAGCACAGGACGTGCGCGATGACGACGGTCCGGCGGGTGCGTACGCCGGAGAGCCGGGCCGCGTGCTCGTCCCCGCCGGTGGCGTACATGTGGTGGCCGATCCTGGTGTGCCTGAGGAGGAGCCACAGCGCCAGCGCCACGGCGGCCAGCAGGAACACGGAGACGGGCACGGGCCCGATCCGGTCGTATCCCAGGCGGCGGAACGACGCGGGCACCGACCCGGCCGGTCCGGTGTAGTTGTCCTCGATCCAGCCGCGCAGGATGAGGGCGGTGCCGAGGGTGGCGATGAAGGCGTGGACCTTCAGCCGGGTGACGATCAGCCCGTTGGCCAGGCCGACCGCCGCCGACAGCGCGAGGACGGCGGCGACGGCGATCGGGATGTTGCCGTCCTGCCCCGCCATGGTCTCCGCGGCGACGAGCGTGCCCAGGCTCACGAGGTAGGCCACCGACAGGTCGAGCGAGCCGGTGAGGATCACGATGGTCTGTCCCAGCGCGATCAGGCCGAGCGCCACGCAGCTGGAGAGGATTCCGGTGATGATGGGCTGGGTGAGGAAGTCGCCGCCCCGGATGGTGACGACGATCCAGCCCAGCAGGGTGACGCCGAGGGCGGCGAGCCAGATCCCGGCGGCGGGCCCGGCCCGCTGGGGCCGGGGCTCGGGGCCGGGGCCCGGGCTTTTGGCGGTCTTCCGCAGCGTCCACCGCGAGTCCTGGTCCTTGGACGGCGGCGTGGGCGCTGACGCCGCCTGGCGCGATTCGGTGGCCATCACGCCGCCCCCGCCGTCGGGGCGCGCCGGGACCCGCCGCCCGTGGCCAGACGCATGATGTCCTCCTCCGACGCCCCGGCGGGGAGTTCGCCGGCCACGCGGCCCTCGGCCATGACGACGACGCGGTCGCTCATGCCGATGAGCTCGGGCAGTTCGGAGGAGATCAGCAGCACGGCCAGCCCCTCGCGGGCCAGCTCCCGGACCAGCGTGTGGATGGCGGCCTTGGCGCCGACGTCAACGCCGCGCGTGGGCTCGTCGAACAGCAGCACGCGGGGCCGCGCCGCAAGCCACCGCGCGATGACGACCTTCTGCTGGTTGCCGCCGGAGAGGTAGCGCACCTCCTGCCCGGCGCCCCCGCGAGCCACCAGCCGGACGCGCCGCAGCAGTTCCGCGAGCGCCTGCGCGTCGGGCGGCCGCTTCCTGGCCGGCACGGCACGCGTCACCAGCAGCGTGTTGTCCCGGACCGACTGCCGCAGGGCCAGTCCCTCCGCCTTGCGGTCCTCGGGCACCAGCGCGATGCCGGCCCGGATGGCCTCCCGTGGCCGCCGTGGCCGCAGCTGCCTGCCGCCGACCGTCATGGTGCCGCGCGTGAACGGCGCCGCGCCGAACAGGGCCCGGGCCAGCGCCGAGCGCCCGGAGCCCTGAAGGCCGGCGATCCCGACGATCTCTCCGGCTCGCAGTGACAGGGCGATGTCGGTCAGCCGGTCATTGCCGCCGCCGCTGACGGTGAGCTGGGCGTCGCCCACGTCCCGCGGGGTGGCGAGCGGCGGGTAGTAGGCGTTCAGCTCCCGTCCGACCATGGCCCGGACGATGTCCTCGGGGCTGGTGGCGGCGGTGTCGAGCGTGGTGACGTGGCGGCCGTCCTTGAGGACCGTGATGCGCTGGGAGAGATCGAAGACCTCGCGCAGCCGGTGCGAGACGTACAGAACGCCGAGGCCCCGGGCGGCCAGTCGGCGTACCAGGTCGCTGAGGACCGCGACCTCGTGCTCGGCCAGCGCGGCGGTGGGCTCGTCCATCACGAGGATGCGCACGTCAGCGGCGAGCGCCTTGGCGACCTCCACGGTCTGCTGCCGGGCGACCGTCAGATCGCGCACCACCGTGCGCGGGCCGATGCCGCGCGCGTCGAGCTCGCCGAGCAGTTCGGCGGTGCGCCGCTCCATGGCGGCACGGTCCACCAGGCCGCGCCGCGTGGGTTCGCGGCCGAGGAAGATGTTCTGGGCCACGGTGCGGTCCGGCAGCAGGGCGAGCTCCTGGTGGATGATGCCGACGCCCGCGGCCTGGGCCTCGGCCGGGTGGCTGAAGGAGCGCGGGACACCGTCGATCTCGATGCGGCCGCTGTCCGGCTGATACTCCCCCGCCAGCAGCTTCATGAGCGTGGACTTGCCGGCGCCGTTCTCGCCGACGATCGCGTGCACCTCGCCTGGACGCAGGTCGAGGGTGACGCCCTGGAGGACCGGTGTGCCAAGGAAGCTCTTTGTCATGTCCCGCATCGTCAACACGAAAAGCAAGGTACTTGCGAAAGTCTGGGGCGACAAGAGCTTAAGTTGCTGTCACTACGACGAAAGCAGGCCCGACTTACATCGATCATTGGATCAAGTAATCTGAGGTAATCGCCAAATTGACGGTGGAGGGAGGCGGTATGTCCGCGATGCCGCAGCCGCAGGGCGTCAACGCGGGGACCCTCAGCCCGTCCCCCGGTCAGGTCCTCGCCCTGATCACCGGCGGCGTCGCGGAGACCCGGGCCGACATCGCCCGCGCCACCGGCCTGTCCCGATCGACCGTCGCCCACCGCGTCGAAGCGCTGATCTCGCACGGCTACCTCGACGAGCACGAGGACGGTCGCTCCACGGGCGGCAGACCCTCGCGGCGGCTGCGCCTGCGCACCAGGGACCGGGTGACCGTCGGCGTGGACCTCGGCACGACGCACTACCGAGTGTCCCTCATGGACCTCGGCGGCGGCGAACTCGCCGCGCGTGAGCACCCGATGCGCATCGCCGACGGACCGGACGTGGTGCTGGAGCACGTCGCGCGCAGCACCCACGAGCTGCTGGACGAGGCCGGACAGCCGCTCACCGCCCTGCGCGCGATAGGCGTCGGGGTGCCGGGCCCCGTGGAGTTCTCCACCGGGACGCCGGTGGACCCGCCGATCATGCCCGGCTGGCACCGCTACCCCATCCCGCGCTTCCTCGGCGAGCGGTTCGGCGTGACGACCCTCGTCGACAACGACGTCAACGCGATGGCACTCGCGGAGCGGCGTCGCGTTCTCCCTCACGTCGGCCACCTGCTGTTCGTCAAGACGGGCACCGGCATCGGCTGCGGCATCATCGCCAACGGACAGCTGTTCCGCGGCGCCCAGGGGTCCGCGGGCGACATCGGCCACACCCGCGTCGGCACCGACGACACGCCCTGCCGGTGCGGCAACACCGGGTGCCTGGAGGCAATCGCCGGCGGCGCGGCGCTGGCCCGCCGGCTCAGTTCCCCAGACGCCTCCATCACGTCGGCGCGTGAGGTCGTCGAGCTGGTCAGGTCCGGTGACCGGGAGGCCGTCCGCCTGGTACGCGACGCCGGCCGCACCGTCGGAGAGGTGCTCTCCGCCCTGATCAACTTCTTCAACCCCGACGCGATCGTCCTGGGCGGCACGCTCGCGGCCGTCCACCATCCGCTGCTCGCGGGCGTCCGGGAGGCCGTCTACCGGCGATCTCATCCGCTGGCGACCCGGCACCTCCTGATCAGGCCCAGCCTCTTGGGGGAGAACGCGGCGGCGCTGGGGGCCGCGTTCCTCGCGATCAGCCACGTCCTGTCGCCGGAGCAGGTGGACCTCGCCCTCGCGGGGGCGGATTCCTGACGGGCGCCCGCGCGGCGTTCGGGTGGCTCATCACGCCTCCACGTACGGGATCGTCCGCGGTCCTTCCGGCAGCACGCACAGCCGCGCGCCCCGGCCCGCCTCGTCGAGCGCTGCGCGCGCGGCGGCGGCCACATCGTCCGTGTGCTCCAGGCGGACGGCGGCCAGGTCCGCCGCCGCCAGGCCGGCGCTGTGCACGACGGTCTTCCGGGCCCGGCCGGTGACGGCGTCCAGCAGCATGCGGGGGAAGGCGGCGGGCGAGAGCGCCTCGGAGTCGAGGCCGTGGCCGGGTAGTCCGTCGCGGCACTCGGCGGCGCCGATGATGACGCCGTCGGGTCTGACCACCTCGGCCGCGGCGCTCAGGCCCTCCACGGACTGGCAGAGGTTCCGGTCGAGCGGGTGGCCGGCGCTGGTGGTGACCACGACATCGAAGAAGCCCCGCACGGGGCGCATCGACAGGCGGCGCGCCACAGCCGTGGCAGCGGCGTGCATGACCAGCATCTCGCCGCCGAAGGCGCTGACGATGTGCTGGTCGCGGTTGAGCACCACGTCAAGACCGAAGTCCACTCCGGTGGCCTCGGCGATCGCCCGCATGGCGTCGTGCACGGGGTTGCCGTAGGTGATGCCCCAGCGGGCCTTGGGATGGCCGATCCTGCGGGCGTCGTGCAGCGTCAGCACCGTCTCGAGACCGGCGAGTCCGGGTGCGACGAGCGCCGGTCCGCCGCCGAAGCCGGAGACGACGTGCGGTTCGACGAGCCCGGTGGTGATGCGCACGTCCGCGTCGGCCCACAGACTGTTGAGCCACACCGGCGTGCCGCCGTGGGTGCCCAGCCAGGTCAACATCGTGTCGTCGAAGGCGTCGTGGCTGACGATCCTCACGCTGGTGGCGACCTGCCGGCCGAACATCTCGCGGATCTCGTCCGCGGTGTGGCCCCGGTTGGTGCCGGTGGCGAGGAGGATGGTGACGTCCTCGCAGCGGACGATCCCCTCCAGTTCCTCCAGGATGGCGGGGATCACCAGCCGGTGGGGCTGCGGCCGGCTGCCGTCGCAGGCCGCTATCGCCACGGTCTGTCCACGGCGGAGCAGTTCACGCAGCGGTGGCCCGGCCAGTGGGCGGCGCAGCGCGGTGCGCAGCGCCGCCCGGGGGTCCGGCACCGGATCGCGGTACTCCGGCGTCACGACGACGGTGGTCCCCGGTGGATACTCCGGCGGCCCCGGCAGCTCGGCCACCAGGCCGTCGGTGCCGTAGGCGAGGCGGACTCTCATCAGGCCCGCTCATGGCTCAGCGGTCCAGCGTGGCGGTGGCGGCTGCGCGGGGTGGAGAGGGTGAGGCCGGTGACGGGTGCGGGGCGGTCGGCGGTGCGGGTGACGGGGAGGGTGCGTCCCTGGTGGGCGGCGTCGAGGAGGGTGAGCATGGTGTCCAGGACGTGGACGGCGAGTTCGGCGGAGGCGAGGTGGGGGCGGCCGGTGCGGAGGGCGTCGGCGAGGTCGGCCAGGCCGATGCCGCGCCCGCCGGGCTGGTATCCGGCGGAGCAGGGCAGCGGCTGCCACGCCTCGCCCTGGCTGACGGCTGGGCAGCCGTCGAAGCGGTGGGGGTCGGGAACGGACAGCGACCCGGTCGTGCCGTGGATCTCGGTCCACGGGAGCTGGGCGGCGGGCACGTCGAAGCTCATGACGAGTGTGGTCAGCGCGCCGCCGGCGTGGTGGAGGATGCCGGTGACGTGCGTGTCGACCCGCACGGGGAACTGGGTGTTGGCCCGCGGGCGGCTGGCGACGGCGCCTTCCGCGCGCCCCCGGCCGGCCGCGCCGGTGACGTGGACGACGGGTCCCAGCAGGTGGACCAGGGCGGAGAGGTAGTAGGGGCCCATGTCCAGCAGCGGGCCGCCGCCCGGCTGGTAGGGGAACTCCGGGTCGGGGTGCCAGCTCTCGTGGCCGGCGGTGGTCATGAAGGCGGTGGCGGCGACGGGGGTGCCGATCAGGCCGTCGTCGATGGCCTTGCGCGCCGTCTGGATGCCGGTGCCGAGCACCGTGTCGGGTGCGCAGCCGACGCGGAGGCCGGCCTTCCGGGCGGCCGTGAGGATGGCGTCGGCGTCCTCGCGGGTGGCTGCCAGCGGCTTCTCGCTGTAGACGTGCTTGCCGGCGGCCAGCGCGGCCCGGGTCACGTCGGCGTGGGCGGATGGGATGGTGAGATTGAGGACGGCGTCCACGTCCGCGCGGGCGATCAGGCCGGCGGTGGTGTCGGCGACGGCGACGGCGTCACCGGCGTGGTGGGCCAGGGCCTTGGCGCGGTCGTGGTCGAGGTCGGTGACGGTGGTCACGCGCACGCCGTCGAGGCGGGTGAGGGTGCTCAGGTAGGCGTGGCTGATGGTGCCGGCGCCGACGATGCCGATGTTCAGCGGATGGCCCACAGCAGGCCCCTCTCGTGAGCGTGTGTGCTTCCGGGACGCCTCGAGTCGCCGGGGTGGTGGCCGGGCCGGTGACGGAGGCGAGGACCCGGCCGCGCTGGGCACGCGGCCGGGTCGGCCCGGCTCGTAGGTGACGGTGTTCAGGACGGGCGGTGCGGTGTTACTCGGCCGGCCCCGCGTTGGCGATGATCTCGCTGGCCTCGGCGGGGATGTTGTCGGGGGTGAAGACGACGGTGCCCTCGACGGTGTTGCCGCGCTCGCCGTTGACGAGTCCGGTGATGGCGGAGTTGGTCGTGTAGTTGTTGGTCAGGGTCTGGTCGCCGGTGAGGTTGCTGTTCTGGTTGTTGGCGTGCGCCCACTGACCGGCGGTGTTCATGAAGACGTTGCGGTTCGCGGTGATGTAGCGGGAGCCCTCGTCGAAGTACAGGCCGAGCTGCCCGCTGTTCTCGCAGAAGTTCTCCTCGATGGTGCTGCCCGGCATCGCGGAGAGGCTGTAGATGCAACCGGCGTCCCACAACGTGTGCACGACGTCGTTGATGTGGTTGCCCACCACGCGGACGTCGGCCAGGGTCGTGGGCGTGTCGTAGATCGGCTGGAAGTCGTACAGGCCACGGTTGATGTACTCGGGGCTGCCGCCCGGGTCGTTGGCGCCCCAGCCGTAGCCGATGCCGATGCCGCTGTACGGCATGTCCGACACCTCGTTGTGCTCGATGGTCAGCCGGGTGGCGTAGCTGGCGAAGATCCCGTCCTGGTCGAAGTACTCCAGCGCCGTGGAGAAGATGCGGTTGTTGCTGATCAGGATGTCGCTGTTGATCATCCGCTCGTCGGAGGGGTGGTGGGAGTCGGGACGCACCCCGCCGACCACGATGCCGCCTCCCGCGCTGGCGGTGAAGGTGTTGCCGGAGACCGTGATGTTCTGGGCGCCCAGGCCGACGCCGCTGGCGTGGGCGTTGGCGTCGTTGCCGATGCCGAGCCCGACCGAGCCGAGGTTCACGAAGCTGTTGCCCTGGAAGGTGATGGCGTTGGCCGCCGACACCTGCACGGCCGCGGGCGCCTGGGCCCAGTTGTTGCGGGCCCCTTCGAAGCCCTTGCAGCCGACGGCGCAGGAGGTGAACGCGTCGGCGGGCCGGTGCTCCTGGACGCCGGTGATGAAGGCGCCGGTCTGCTGGTTGGCGTAGCCGTTGGGCGAGCTGGGGTGCAGCCAGGTGGTGCCGGTGAAGGTCAGCCCCTTGAAGGTGAGGTCGTGGGCGGGCTCCTCGTAGGTGCCGCCGACCTCGACCAGGCTCTCCAGCCGCGGCAGCTCGACCGGTGTGCTCGCCAGGTCCTGTCCGTCGAGCGGCTTGTAGTAGAGCGTCCCGGCTTCCTTGTCCAGGTACCACTCGCCGGGCTCGTCGATGAACTCCTTGGAGTTCAGCAGCCAGAACGTCGGCGTGCGGAAGGGCGACTGGATCGTGTCGTATCCGTAGGTGTTGTTGTCCCAGGCCGGCTGCTGCATGGTGACCGTGGAGCCGGAGATGCTCTCCACGGGCGCGAAGCGGTTGGTGAACGACAGCATCGCCTGGAGCTCGATGCGCTGCTGGTCGGGCAGATCGGCCAGGAAGCCGTGGGCCGGGTTGTTCAGGGTGAAGCCGGTGGCGTTGAGCGAGATGTCGGACTCGGCCAGGCTCATCCGGGCGCGCTGGGCCGGGGCGCCGTCGACGTAGAGCTGCCGGGTGTCGAAGCCGGTGCCGACGTCCGCCCGGTAGATGCCGGTGGCGGAGTCGTCGAGCTCCCAGCCGGTGACCTGCTTGGCGCCGGTCAGGACGGGGCTGGCTCCCGAGGCGGCCTGCCAGGACACCGTGTTGCCGTCGCGGCCGGAGTCGGCGGCGTCGAACCGCAGCGGCTCGCTGAGCCGGTAGGTCCCGTCCAGGAGGGTCACGGTGACGTTGCCGTCGGCTTGCGCGGCGAACTCCCGTGCCCGGCGCTGGGCCTCCGCCAGGGTCGCGAGCGGCTGCTCGGCGGTGCCCGGGCCGCTGTCGTCGGCGTTCTCGGCGCCGGTGGGGGCGACGACGAGCGTGTGGTCGGCGGCGGCTTGTGCCGGGGCGGGCATGGCGGTGAGGACTCCGGCGGCGGCTAGGGCTGCGGCGGCTGCCGCGAGGGACGTGCGCAGACGTAGTGACAGTGGTGGGGGCACGACTTACGTCCTTTCGTCGTGTAGGGGCGTCATGGGCAGATCGTGATGGAGCGGGGCGTGCGGCACGTGGTTG
This sequence comes from Streptomyces sp. 6N223, assembly GCF_052246635.1. Taxonomy (NCBI): domain Bacteria; kingdom Bacillati; phylum Actinomycetota; class Actinomycetes; order Kitasatosporales; family Streptomycetaceae; genus Streptomyces; species Streptomyces sp. 6N223. The sequence goes on from NZ_JBQQCA010000070.1 coordinate 23,670, forward strand.
GCCGGACGCGACGGCAGGGACGCCGGGTGGTGGCGCGGCTCGTTCCTGGGCACCGCGAGCAGTCGCCGTCCGGCGCGCTCCGGCCGAATGTGGGGGCCGCCTGGTGCGGCGGTGTGCTGTCGGCGGGACGCGGCGATCGCGTCCTCGTCGACCTGGATGCCGAGGCCCGGGGTGTCGCCGAGGACGAAGGCGCCGTCCTCGATGCGCAGGTCGATGGAGACGCCGACCGGTGGCGTGAGGTCCTGCAGTTCGCTGACGATGTGGTTGGGGACGGCCGTCGCGGCGTGCAGCAGTCCGAGGGGAGTGTTGCCGACGGGGCTGACCGGGAGGTCGTGGGTGTGGGCCAGGACGGCGACCCGCAGGAAGTGGGTCACGCCGTAGACCGCCGAGGTCTGGACGATGTCGAGCGCGCCCGTCGCGAGCAGTGGGCGGTACTGCTCCAGGCCGGTGAGGTTCTCGCCGCTGGCGACCGAGGCGCGGATGCCGCGCTGGACGACGGCCAGGCCTTCGGCGTCCCAGCGGCGGACGGGCTCCTCGACCCAGGTGAGGTCCAGGGTGCGTTCGAGTTCGGCGACGTGGCGGACGGCTTGCTTGCGGGTCCAGGACTCGTTCGCGTCGAGCATCAGGCTGGGCCGCATGCCGTGTGCGGCGTCGGTCAGCACCTGCTCGATCAGGGTCAGGCGGTGCCGGTCCCAGTCGACGTCGAGGCCGCCCTTGAGCTTGGCCGCCCGGAGGCCGTGCGCGGCGTACTCCTGGTAGACCGCCACCAGTTCGTCGTCGTTCAGGTCGATGTCGAGGCCGGAGGCGTAGGCGGGCACTCTCCGGTCGCTTCCGCCCAGGAGGCGCCACAGGGGCTCGCCGGCCGCCTGCGCCTTGATGTCCCACAGGGCGGTGTCGAGTGCGCCGATGGTGCCGAACCGGGCCCCGGCGTGACCGGCCTTGAAGGTCTGCCGCAGCATGCGGTCGTAGAGCGCGGTCACGCCGCGCGGGTCCTCGCCCTCGATGGCGGCGAAGAGGGCGTCCACCTCCACGTGCGATCCCAGGCCGACGCCGGTGATGCCCTCGTCCGTGTCCACCAGGATGATCGGGACAGGGACGGCCCCGTCGGCGAAGACGCCGTTGGCGTCCCCGACGGGACGGCCCCATTCCTGGACCGTCGTCAGGGTGCGAAACCCGGTGATCCGCATGTCAGTTCAGTCAGCCCTTCGTGGAACCGGCGGTGACGCCGTCGGCGATCTGGCGCTGGAAGAAGACGTAGAGCACGAGGACGGGGAGCGCGGCGATGAGCACCCCGGAGGCGAAGACGGGGATGTCGTCGGAGTACTGGCCGCGCAGCGAGGTGACGCCGACCATGAGGGTGCGGTGTTCGGGGGACGGCATCATCAGCAGGGAGATGATCACGTCGTTCCAGCAGAACAGGGCGTTGAGGATGCCGACCGACAGCAGGGCCGGGCGGCCCATGGGCAGCATGACGCGCCGGTAGACGCCGTAGGGCGTGTTGCCGTCGATCCGGGCCGCGTCCACCAGCTCGCGCGGGATCGCCGTGTAGTAGCTGGTCATCAGGAAGATCGTGAAGGGGAGGAACTGCGCGACGTAGGCGAGGATCAGCCCGGCGTAGGTGTCCATCAGCTGGGCGTCGGCCATGATCCGCGCGAGCGGGACCATGATGACCTGGAAGGGCACGAACAGCGCCGCGAGGCAGCCCAGGAAGAGCGCCCGCGAGCCTCTGAACCGGAGGTGGCTCAGCGCGAAGCCGGCCATCGAGCCGAACAGCAGGAGCAGCGCGACGGCGGACGTCACCACGACGAGCGAGTTGATGACGTACCGGTCCATGCCGACGTTCGTCCAGGCCGTGGTGACGTTGTCCAGGTTCGCGGAGTCGGCCGGGGAGAAGCGGTCGAGGACGTAGTCGTGCCGGGTCTTCATCGCGACGTTCGCGGTGAAGACCAGGGGATAGATCGTCGCCAGGGCCAGGGCCGCCATCGGGACGGCCGCCACCCATCTGCTGAGGCGGAGCCCGCGCATCAGGTCTCCCTTCCCGAGCGGCGCAGCAGCGCGATCTGCGCGAGTCCCACGACGAGCATGATGAGGAAGAGGACGGTCGAGGCGGCCGAGGCGAGCGCCGGGCGGTTCATCTCCCCTTGCTGGGTCCAGATGTAGTACTCCGGCAGGTAGGTCGAGCCCTCCGGCCCGCCGTCGGTCATGACGTACAGCAGCCCGAACATGGACGTCAGCATCCCGATCATCGTGGTCACGACGACGAACTGGATGGTGCGGGACAGGCCCGGGATGATCACGTGCCAGATGGTCTGGGGCAGCGAGGCGCCGTCGACGCGGGCGGCGTCCAGCAGCGCGGCGTCGAGGGTGGCGAAGCCGGCGAGGAAGACCACCAGCGCCATCCCGAACGTCGCCCACACGTGCACGCCGACGACGGTGAATATCGCGACGTCCGGATCGCCGAGCCAGTCGACCGGTCCGATGCCGACCTTCCCGAGGCCGGAGTTGAGGGGGCCGTCGAACGCCAGCAGGAGGTTGAAGATCGCGCCGACGATCACCGGCGAGAGCACGGCCGGGAAGAAGTAGACGCTCCGGTAGAACCGGTGTCCGGGCACGCGCAGGTAGATGAACGTCGCCAGCAGGCCCGGGATCGCCACCGCGACCGGCAGCAGCAGCACCAGCAGCCCGACGTTCTCCAGCGCGGTGCGGAAGACCGGGTCGTCCAGCAGCTCCGTGTAGTTGTCCAGGCCCACCGGCTGCCCGTCGAGCTCCCCGTCGCCGGTGAAGGAGAAGTTGACGCCGAGGACCAGCGGGTACAGCCGGAGGACGAGGATGATCAGGAGGGCCGGCGCCACCAGGACGTAGGGCGCGAGGCGCTCGGCGCGCCGCCCGGTCCAGAACCGCGGCGGCGGGGCGGAGGCGACGGCGCCCGTGCGGCGGGCGTCCGGGCCCTCCGCGGCCTCGACGGCCGCCCCGGCCTCGGGAGCCGGGCGGACCGCCGGGCGGGCGGGCGGCACGGCCGCGCCTCCCCGCGAGCCGCGCTGCCCCCTCAGCGATCCTCTCGGCGGCACGGCTTCAGCTCCCCTGGTCGGAGTCGGCCAGCTGCCGCAGCGCGTCGTCGACGCTGACCGATCCGCTCAGGAGCTGCTGGGAGAGCCGGCCCATCAGGTCCAGCGTCTCGGCCGACAGGGCGACGTGCAGGGCCGGCTGGCCGGTCTCGATCTCCGGCACGATCGCGGACAGGGCGGGCCCGCCGCCGGAGACGTCCACGGTGGTGTCGGAGACGACGGCGCCGGCGTCGGCGTAGAAGTCGGTCAGCGCGTCGGTGGAGGTCAGGGACCGGACCAGGTCGGCGGCCAGGTCCGGGTGCTCGGTCCCCTTCGCGACCGCGTACCCGATGCCGCCGTCGTAGGGGAGGCTGGGGCTGGCGCCGTCCGTGACGAGGGGGGCGCGCATCACGCCGACGTTGTCCTCGCCGAGGAACTCGCCGAAGTCCTTCCAGTGACCGATGTCCGACATCAGCCCGACGATGTGGGCGGCGTCGCCCGACTCGAAGAGCGCGAGGGAGTCGTTGAACAGCGCGGTGGAGTTGACCCCGTCGTTGTTCAGGCCCGCGTCGTCGGCCTCCTGCCAGAGCTCGAAGATCCGCCGCACGTTGGGAGAGGTCCAGTCCCGGTTCCCGGCGACCCAGTCCTCGTACTCCTCCGGCGTGAGGACGGCCGATCCCAGTCCCGAGAGGAAGAACTGGATGCCGTAGCCCTCCTTGTTCCCCAGGGAGAAGCAGCTGGCCTCCGTCTCCTCGGCGATGGTCTCGCAGTCGTCGAGGAAGTCCTCCCAGGTGGTGGCCGGTTTCTCCGGGTCGAGCCCGGCCTCCTCGTAGAGGGCCTTGTTGTAGTAGATCGGGTGTCCCTGCAGCGTCACCGGCGCCGCGTAGATGGTGTCGTCCTCGGAGAACGCCTCCCACCCGGCCAGCCGCTCCATGTCCTCGGCCACGTAGTCGTCCAGGGGGAGCAGCTTGTCCGCCCGGTCCCGCAGCTGGCCGCCGCCGTTGAAGAGCATCACGTCGGGGCTCTCGCCCGTCCGCATGGCCGTGCCGAGCAGTGTGTAGTACTGGTCGAACGGCTGGGCGACGAACTGCACGGTCACGTCTGGGTGCTGCTCGGCGAAGTCGGCCTTCGCCGCCTCGATGTACGCGGCGGCCGCCTCGTCACCGGACTTCCAGTCCCAGACGACCAGGGTGTCGTCCCCGCCGCCGGACGAGGAATCGGATCCCGCGCTGCCGCAGCCGGCCAGGGCCAGAGCCCCTGCCAGCACGGTCGACCACAGTGTTCGCCGCTTCATTGCCGCTCACTCTCCGGAGGGCGCCGGGGCAGCCCACCCCTCGGGCCAGATGGCCTGGAAACGTAGGTCGTATGACGTCTCATGTCAAGGGCCAGCCCGTATACTGGCCAGTCGAATCGTGGTGCCGCTGATCGCGGGCCACCGGAGGGACTATGACGGCATCACAGCAAGCCACTTCGGGCGCCCCGGCGCCACCCGCCTGGGTACGGCGGCCGGCCAACCTCGCGAGGGCGCTCACGACGGAGCTGGTGGGGCGCATCGTCCGCGGGGTCTACCCGCCGGGCACGTCGCTGCCGGCCGAGCCGGGGCTCTGCGCGGCGTTCGGGGTCAGCCGGACCGTCGTCCGCGAGGCGGTGAAGCTCCTCCAGGAGAAGGGCCTGGTCCAGGTCCGCCAGGGTGCCGGCACCATGGTGACCCCGCCGACGCAGTGGAACATGCTCGACGAGCTGGTCCTGGGGGCGAGCATCGAGGAGGACGAGAGCCTCGCGATCCTCGACGACCTCGTCGTCACGCGGCGCCTGCTGGAGTCCGACATGGCCAACCTCGCCGCGCAGCTCGCCACGGACGAGGTCATCGACCGGCTGCGCACGCTCGTGGACGAGATGGACGCGCTCGTGGACGACCACGTCACGTACGAAGCGCACGACCGCACCTTCCACGACACGATCATGCAGACCTCTCGGAACCGCATCGCCCGCGCCGTGGTGCGCTCGCTGGAGAGCCAGGTCATCAACACCGCCCGGTACGTGGGCAAGACCGAGCGCGCCCTGTGCGTCGCGTCCAACCAAGGCCATCGCCGCGTCTACGAGCGCATCGCCGCCCACGACCCCCGCGGCGCCGCCGAGGCGATGTTCACCCACATCACCGAGGCCTGGCTCGTCCGGCGCACCGGGCCCGCCGACCCCGTACGACTGCGCCGCTAGCCGACGGCACGCCGCCGCCCCCAGCCCGTCCGCGCGGCTTGGCCCCTTGCGGCTACCTGCGCCCGAAAAAAATACGTACGACGTATGTTGACTGCTGCCCTCAGGCGTCTATGATCCGTGACGTCTGAGAGCCAGCCATGCGTTCGGCATGCCGGATGCCTGGCTGACCGCAGCGATCTGTGCCCGCCCCACAGGCCGTCGCCATGACGAGTACGCGCACCATCCGTTTTGTTCCGGTAAGGCTCCCCCACGCACGGCCAGGTTGCCGGACTCCTGAGGACACAGGGACGCCGTGGTGGTTCTTACCGCCGAGCCGCCATGGAGTTTGCCCGTGTTCGCTTCAGCGCGTCGTTCCCGCCCGCGCCCCATCGTCTCGAGCTGCGGCGGCACCAGCGTCTCCCCACGCCTCACCCCACCCGCCGGGACCGGGGTGTCCGGCCACTCGCTGGGCGGCATGACCACCCACGGCCTGCTCACCGTCCTGGACTAGCCCGGCGCAACGACCCGCCGTGCCACGACGGTTGACTGCAGCAACCCCGTGGCGCGGCGTCGGTGCCTCCCAGGACCAGTCCACTGCCCAACAGCCCCCTGCGGCTGGTCCTGGGCGGGCACCTACTCGACGACGCACCACCCACGCCCGGGGGCGCAGGCCGCGGAGAAGCGATGCGGGCGGGCGGTTCACGCTTCACGGAGGAAGCACATGTACCGAAGATGCAAGAGACTTCTCGCCGCCCTGACCGGCTCGCTGCTCGCCACGGCGGGCGCCGTCACGGTGCTGTCGACGGCCTCGGCCGAACCCGCCGGGACGGTCGACACACTGCAGGCGGAGTTCCAGCAGGTGACCCTGGCCAAGGGGATCGCCGAGATGGGCGAGCCGATGTCGCTGGCGGTGCTGCCCGACCGCTGGGTGCTGCACACCTCGCGGGACGGCACCCTGCGGGCCACCAACCCCGAGGGCACCACCAGCGTCGCGGCGCGGCTCAACGTGTACGCGCACGACGAGCAGGGCCTCCAGGGCGTCGCCGCCGACCCGGACTTCGCCACCAACCGCTTCGTCTACCTCTACTACTCGCCCGCGCTCAACACCCCGCCCGGGGACGCGCCCAATGAGGGCTCGGCCGCGGACTTCGAGGCGTGGAAGGGCGTCAACCGGCTGTCCCGGTTCACCCTGAACGAGGACCACACCCTCGACCTCGGCAGCGAGGTCACCGTCCTCGACGTGCCGACCGACCGCGGCATCTGCTGCCACGCCGGCGGCGACATCGACTTCGACGCCGAGGGCAACCTCTACCTGACCACCGGGGACAACTCCAACCCGTTCGCCTCCGACGGCTACACCCCGATCGACGAGCGGAGCAACCGCAACCCGGCGTACGACGCCCAGCGCTCGGCGGGCAACACCAACGACCTGCGCGGCAAGCTCCTGCGGATCTCGGTCAACGACGACGGCTCCTACGACATCCCCGAGGGCAACCTCTTCGAGCCCGGAACGCCGGACACCCGGCCCGAGATCTACGCCATGGGCTTCCGCAACCCGTTCCGGATGAGCGTCGACAAGGAGACCGGCGTCGTCTACGTGGGCGACTACGGCCCGGACGCCGGCACCTCGAACCCCGCTCGCGGCCCGGGCGGCATGGTCGAGTTCGCCCGCGTCACCGAGCCGGGCAACTTCGGCTGGCCGTACTGCGTCGGCGACAACCGGCCGTACATCGACTACAACTTCGCCACCGGGGGCTCCGGCTCCGCCTTCAACTGCTCCGCACCGACGAACAACTCGCCGCGCAACACCGGCCAGACCTCCCTCCCGCCCGCCCAGCCGGGATGGATCTCCTACGACGGCGGCTCGTTCCCGGCGTTCGGCAACGGCGCGGAGTCACCCATGGCGGGCCCGGTCTACCACTACGACCCCCAGCTGAACTCGTCGGTGAAGTTCCCGCAGGAGTACGACGGCGACTTCTTCGCCATGGAGTTCGGCCGCCGCTGGATCAAGAACATCGACATCGGCGAGGACGGCAGCCCCGGCGCCATCGGCGACATCCCCTGGTCCGGCACCCAGCTCATGGACGCGGCCTTCGGCCCCGACGGCGCGCTGTACGTCCTGGACTACGGCACCGGCTGGTACGCGGGTGACCAGAACAGCGCCCTGTACCGGATCGAGAACGTCTCCGGCGGCCTGTCGCCCATCGCCGAGGCGTCCGCCGATCCCACCTCCGGCGTGGCACCGCTCGAGGTGGCGTTCTCCGCCGAGGGCAGCACGGACCCCGACGGCGACGCCCTGACCTACGCCTGGGACTTCGGCGACGGCGGCTCCTCCACCGAAGCCAACCCCACCCACACCTACACCGAGAACGGCGAGTACACCGCCACGCTGACCGTCACCGACGCCACGGGGCTGACCGCCACCGCCGACGCGCACATCACCGTCGGCAACACCGCCCCCGAGGTGACCATCGAGCTGCCGGCGGACGGCCAGATCGTCGACTTCGGCGACGCCGTGCCCTACGAGATCACCGTCACCGACCCGGAGGACGGCGAGATCGACTGCTCGAAGGTCACGCTGAACTTCATCGTCGGCCACGACAGCCACGGCCACCCGCAGACCTCCGCCACCGGCTGCTCCGGCACCCTCCAGACCCACGCCGACGGCGAGCACGACCCCAACGCCAACATCTTCGGCGTCCTGGACGCGGAGTACACCGACGCCGGCGGGCTGACCACGCACGACCAGCACGTCACCCAGACCAGCCAGCGGCAGGCCGAGCACTTCGGCACCCAGAACGGAGTGGGGATCGTCAGCCACACGGGAGCGCACGGGGGACGGACCGTGGGCAACGTCGACGCCGGCGACTGGATCGCGTTCGAGCCGTATGTGCTCGCCGACGCCACCGAGTTCACCGCCCGGGTCTCCTCCGGCGGTGCCGGCGGCACCATCGAGGTCCGCGCCGGCTCCCCCACCGGTGACCTGCTCGGCAGCGTCGACGTGCCGAACACCGGCGGCTGGGAGAGCTTCCAGAACGTGACGACCGCGCTGTCGGGTGCCCCCGCCGGGACCACCACGCTCCACCTGGTCTTCACCGGTCCCACCGGCGGCGCAAACCTGCTCGACGTCGACGACTTCACGTTCGCCACCGGCGACCCCGCGGCGGGCGACCGCCGCGAGTGAAGGGAGAACCCCCCATGTCCACACACCCGACCCGGCGGTCCGTTCTCGTCGCGGGAGCCCTGGGCGCCGCGGCGCTGCCGGCGGCGGCCGCCTGGGGCGCCTCCGGCGCCTCAGCGCGACCGACCACGGCCTCCGGCGCCTCGGCGGCGCCCGACGATCCCGCCTACGACATCCTCGTCTTCTCCAAGACCGCGGGATTCCGCCACGACTCCATCCCCGACGGCATCGCCGCACTCCAGG
>NZ_JBQQCA010000071.1:0-31103 GCF_052246635.1 Streptomyces sp. 6N223
CCACCCCCACCTCCACCCCCATCACCAGCGACCCCGGCGTCGACATCTTCGAGGCGCTGCGCGCCGCCCCGGCCCGGATCGACCTCACCCCAGGCGTTCCCGACCTGGCGGCGTTCCCCCGCGCGGCCTGGCTGCGCGCCGAGCGCGCGGTGCTCGACGGCCTGACCCCGGCCGACTTCGGCTACGGCGAGGCGCGCGGCGCCCCGGCGCTGCGGCTTGCCGTCGCCAACTGGCTGGCCCGCAACCGGGGCATCCGCGCCGACCCAGACGAGATCCTGATCGTCGCGGGTGTCGCCCAGGCCCTCGCCCTCCTCGCGCAGGTGCTCCCCCGCCACGGCATAGGCGAGGTCGCCGTGGAGGAGCCCAGCTCCCTCGGCGCCCGCCTTCAGCTCCGCGACGGGGGCATCCGTACCCCGCCCGTCCCCGTGGATGGTCACGGCGTCCGCGTCGACGAGTTGCGCGCCACCGGCGCCCCGGCGGTCCTCCTCACCCCCGCCCACCAGTTCCCGACCGGGGTCGTCCTCGGCGGCGAGCGCCGCCGCGCCCTGATGCGCTGGGCCGCCGAGGATCCCGGGGGGCGGCTCATCATCGAGGACGACTACGACGCCGAGCACCGCTACGACCGCCCGCCCGTCCCGGCTCTCCGCTCGATGCTCCCGGAGGGCGTCTGCTACACCGGCAGCGTCTCCAAGCTCCTCGCCCCGGCGTTGCGCGTCGGCTGGGTGCTGCCGCCCGCGCGCCTCCGCGCGCCCCTCGTCGACGCCAAGCGCGGGGCCGACCTGGGCAACGCCGCCCTGCCGCAGCTCGTCCTCGCTCACCTGATGGAGTCCGGCGCGTTGGAACGCCACCTGCGCGCCCTGCGCCGCCGCCACCTCCGCCGCCGCGACGCCGTGATCAACGCCATCCGCGCCCACCTCCCCGAGGCCACCGTCCACGGCGCGGCGGCGGGCCTCCACCTGACGATCACCTTCGACGAGCCCGGTCCCGGTCCCGGTCCCGGTCCCGGTGAGGCCTCCGACACCGCCCTCGCCGCCGCCGCCCTCGCCCGGGGCGTGAAGTGCCACCCCCTCTCCTGGCACGCGCAACGCCCGCACCCGCCCGGCCTCGTCCTCGGGTACGCCGCCAGCGGCACCGCGGAGATCGCCGAGGCCGTCGCGGCCCTGGCCGGGGCGCTGCGGGAGGTGAGGCCCTGAGGTGTCACGTTCCGTGGCCTTGTTCGGCGGCTCACTCACACGGGTGTCGGCGTAACGTTCCGGCGCCTGACGACAGCATCAGGCGCAGTTCGGTCGGAAAGCCCACTGGGGCACGATTCGCGGATCGCACGCCGATCGGAACCGCCGGCACGTGAGGCGTGAGAGGCGTGTGGTGCGCGCGGAACGAACACCCCAGGAGGGAACAGCATGTTAAGCCGCATTGTCACCCGGCTCGTGGTCGTCGTGGCCGCGCTGCTGGGGCTGGTGGCCGGGACGCAGTCCACCGCCGGCGCCCAGCCGCCGGGCTACGACTTCGGCCCGTACCGGATCGTCAACGTCAGCACCGGGGGGCACCTGCTGCCCAACGACTACGGCTTCAACCACAACGACAACATCTGGATCTGGGCGTGGGACGCGGCCAGCAACGGCGACAGCTGGAACCTCGAGGACGTCGGCTCCGGGTACTACATCATCCGCAACACCGACACCGGCAAGTGCCTCACCCCCTCGCAGTTCACGTACGGGGCCAAGACGTACGTGACGCAGAAGACCTGCGGCGGCGGCTACGAGTTCCAGTGGTATCTGGACGCGCGGCCCAGCAACCCCCGCCAGGTTCAGATCATCTCCCGCGCCTCCCAGGAGGCGATCCGGCCCTACTACGACCAGCCGAACCAGGTCGTCGTGATGGACTCCCCGAGCGAGGCGGACGTCAACTACTGGTCACTGACCCGCCTGTGACCGCGATCCCCTGATTCCCGCCGTGCCCTCCGAGGCCCAGTCGGTCGCTGAGGGCACGGCGGCCTGCCGGGGTGAGGGCGACGGCGCGCGTGGTGCCGATGCGGGTGACCCAGGCGGCGTCGACCGCGTGCCGGTAGAGCGCGGCGCCCACCCAGCCGCCGAGGTGGTGGCGGCGTTCGGTCCAGTCCAGGCAGGGGCGGACCAGGGCGCGGCGGCCCGCGCGCGGCTGCGGCGGGGCGATCCCCAGGGCGGCCAGCCACGTCGTGCCGTCGGGGGTGAGGGCCAGGCCACCGTCCCAGCGCAGCAGGCCGCGTTCGGTCATGGCGTCGGCGATGGCCACGCCCAGCTCCCCGGCGAGGTGGTCGTAGCAGGTGCGGGCGCGGCCCAGGGCGCGGCGGCGGCCGTCGGCGGGGAGGGAGCGGGGACGGGGAGGTGACGCGGGGACAGCCGAGCCGTCCGGCGCGAAGGCGGCGAGGTGCTCGACGAGTTCGGCCGCCTCGTGCCCGGCCAGCCGGACGTACCGGTGCCGCCCCTGCCGCACCTCGGTCAGCAGCCCGCCGCCGACCAGCAGGTTCAGGTGCCCGCTCGCGGTCGAGGCCGCCACCCCGGCGTGGCGCGCCAGCTCCTTCGCGGTCCAGGCCCGGCCGTCCATCAGCGCCAGGCAGAAGCTCGCGCGGGTGGCATCGGCCAGCAGCCCGGCCACCGCCGCCACCGAGGGGGCAGGAGCCTCACGACCCCGCGCGCGTTCGTCCATGCCGCCCATCATGCCCCGGGGACGGTTCGGCGTCGGCCGAAGCCTCCGGGCGAACCGCCGGGGCTACGGCTCGCGGTAGATGCTGTGATCGCCGATGCGGCGCCACACCAGCAGGGCCTCGCCATCCTCGGATTTGTCCAGATGGAAGGTCGCGCGGCCATCGGGAGAGGCGAAGTTCCAGGTGAGGGAGTAGACCTCGCTGTTCGACAGGCGGTGGATGCGGAGCCGACGTGGCCATGGCGGTGTCCCGGCGAAGCTTCCCGCTTCGATGGCCGGGAGAAAGTGTTCGCGCAGGGCTTGCATGAACATCTTCTGGTGTTGTGGGGGAAGCCGGGCCAGGTCGCGCCGGAAGGATTCAAGAGCGCGGTACTTCATCGTGCGGGGCCTACGGGGCCGCCTCCGTCCGTGATGTCCACGAAGTCGGCGAGCAGCTCTTCGGCGTCGGCGTAGTCGCGAAAGCGTCCCTGGGTGAGGTCGTCCTCGGCCTCCCTCTCGGCTGCCTGGTGCCCTTTGGACCAGAACCACATCTCGTCCACAGGCACGGGCAGGGCAGGCCGGAGCTCGAGAACCCCGTCCTCTCGTTCGGTGATCTCGACCTGAGCGCCCGCCTCATCCAGCCGGTACTTGCGCCGCAGCTCCGCGGGGAGCGCGACGGTGCCGCGTCCCTGGACCGCGAGGAACCCGTGAAATGCCATGAGGACAGTCTCCGTCATCGCGCACATGCGGGCAAGCCGTTTTGCGGCAAAGCTGCTTTGCCGCAAGAACTGCCTGGCTCACGAGAGGTGCTCCTGCCGATGGCCCCACTCCCCCCGGGTCACGGCGTACTCCACCTCCCCGTGCTCGGATCCCTCGATCGCCTCCGGCCAGTCGGCGAAGAACGTGCGGGCGTAGGCCAGGCCCGCCTTCTCCATCACGCGGCGGGAGCGGGCGTTCACCGCCATGGTGACGGCGATCACGCGCTCGACGCCGAGCTCGGTGAAGCCCCGGCGGACGAGGGCCCGCGAGCCCTCGGTGGCGTAGCCGCGGCCCCAGGCGGCGCGGTTCAGGCGGTAGCCGAGCTCGACGACGGCGGCGCTGTCATCGGCCAGCGGCCGGAACTCGAACCAGCCCAGGAAGCTGCCGGTGGCGCGCTCCTCCGCGGCCCAGTAGCCGGGAAGCCCGCCCAGGCCGGCGTAGCGGCGCTGCAGGCGGGGCAGCACCCGGTCGCGGACCTCCTCGCGCGGCGTCGGGCGGCCGCCGCTGAGGTAACGCATCACCTCCGGGTCGCCGTCCAGCGCCACGAGGCGGTCCTCGTCGGCCGGGGCGTCGGTGAAGGCCCGCAGCCGCAGGCGTTCGGTCTCCAGGAAGGTGCGCGCGTCCATCCGCCGATTCTCGTCGCGCTCGCCGGGGCGTCAGACGCAGCCGAGAAACGGGATGACCACGCAGTCGTCGCCGCCCGGGCGCGGGCCGAGGGCCGGGGCGTCGGCGAGGGCGGCGCGGAAGACGGCGGCGGAGGCGGGGTTGGAGGGGCAGCGCCAGACGCCGTGCGGGCAGTAGTCGCTGATCGTGTGGTAAACGGGGCGGTGTTCGTCGATCCACTCCAGCATTCGCCGCACGTATTCCGGATTGTCGCCGTTGCGGAACAGCCCCCATTCGGGAAAGGAGACCGGCTTGCCGTGCGCGGCGGCGAACTCGACGTGGTCGCGCAGGCCGTAGGGCTGGCTGACGTGCTCCTCGAAGGAGCTTCCCGCCGGCTGGTCGTAGGTGTCGAGCCCGATGATGTCCACCACGTCGTCGCCCGGATAGCACTCGTCCCAGCCGATGGCGTCCCGCCCCCGGCTCGGCGCGAAGTCGAAGCGGAACTCCTGCCCGTCCACCGCGCGCATCGTCTCCACGACGCGGCGCCAGTACGCCCGCCACGCCGCCGGGTCGGGCGCGCAGCGGTGGCTGTAGGTCGAGCCGTTCATCTCCCAGCCGAGGACGATCACCGTGTCGCGCAGGCCGAGGTCCACCAGCCGGCGGGCGAGGGTGCGGAAGTGGTCGTCGAAACGCCCCTCGGCGCCGTCGGCGAGCAGGGCGGCGACCTCGTGGTCCGGCAGGGCCGCCTCGTTGCGCTCCAGCATGGGGACGTTCAGCACGAACAGCCGGTCGGCCGCGGCGCGCCGCCACTCCGCCCACGGCCGCAGGAACGCCGGCCGGCCCTCGATGTTCGACCACAGGTCGCCGGGCAGGTAGGTGTGGCCGACGGTGATCTCGGCGTCACCGCCCAGCCACCGCTCCAGGTGCGCGGCCTGCTGGGTGCCCTCGGGGCCGGAGCCGAGGAACGCGCCGACGGCGGGCTCCGGCCGGCCCGGCTCGGCCGGCTGGGCGCCCGCGCCCGCCCCGGCGAGGGCCAGCACGGCCGCCGCGAGCAGCATCGGCGCGGCGACGGCGGCCGTTCGCGATCCGCGCGGCATGGCGGACGACTCCCTTCGTCTTCTCTTCGTCTTCCTCTTCGCCTTCGGTTGCGGTTGCGGTTGCGGTTTCGGTTCGCCTTCGGTTCGCCTCGGCTCTCGACCATCATGATGTGCCGAAAACGTCCGGCCCGATTAAACACACCATCCCTTGAATGAGCCGCTGGAATGTTTTTCTGCTAGTCCGATCGTGGGCTTCATTCGCCATGTGACGCCATGTGAGCGGGAAACGGGCCGCCGTCCCGGAACATCGCTCCCATGCTCGATACGCCGCTGGATACCGATGTGCCCGCGCTGCTGCTGCGGCTGGACCGGAATCCGTTCCACCACGGCTCGCTCGGCGCCGTCAGGTCGCTGGGCCGGGCCGGCGTCGAGGTGCACGCGTTCGTGGAGTCGCCGCGCGGGCCGCTGGCCCGCTCCCGGTACCTCCACGGGCGGCACGTGCTCGTCCCGCCCCCCGACGCGGAACGGGCGCTGCTGAGAGCCGCCGAACGCATCGGCCGTCCCGCCGTGCTGCTTCCGATGGACGACGCGGGCGCCATCGTCGCCGCCCGCCTCGCCGAGCGGCTGCGCGGGCGTTTCCTGCTGCCCGCGCAGCCGTGCCCCGGGGCGGTGGAGCGCGCGGCGGACAAGGCGGAGCTGGCAGGGCTGTGCGGGCGGCTGGGCATCCCGCACCCCCCGACGGCGCTGCCCGGGAGCGCGGCCGAGGCGCGGTCCGCCGCCCGCGAGCTGGGCCTGCCGGTGATCGCGAAGTGGTCGCGGCCCTGGCTGCTGCCGCCGGGCGGTGAGGGGCTGCGCAGCACGACCGTGCTGGGCGACGAGACGCAGGCGGGCCGCCTGTACGAGCGCGGCGCCCGCGAGGCCGGGCCCGGCAACCGCCTGCTCCTGCAACGCCTCCTGCCGGGCGGGCGCCGCTCCGACTGGTTCTTCCACGGCTGCTTCGCGGAGCAGGGCCGTCTGCTGCTGGGCGGCACCGGCGTGAAGGAGCTGTCCTGGCCCGTCGGCGCGGGGCTGACGGCGCTGGGCCGCTGGCTGCCGAACGCCGAGGTGGCGGACGCGGCGCGGCGGCTGGCGTCCCACCTGGGCTACGCCGGCGTGCTGGACCTGGACTTCCGCCGGGACGCCGCCACCGGGGCGTACCACCTGCTGGACGTCAACCCGCGCCCCGGCGCGCAGTTCCGGCTCTTCACCGACCGGGCGGGGCTCGACGTCGTGCGGGCGCTGCACCTGGACCTGACGGGGCGGCCGGTCCCGGCGCCCGCGCCCCAGCCGGGCCGGGTCTTCCTCGCGGAGAACTACGGCCTCGCCTCGGGCCTGGTCTCCGCGCTCACCGGGCGAGGCGGGCCCGGCCGCCTCGGCCGGCGCGTCGAGACGGCCTGGTTCGCCACGGACGACCCGGCGCCGTTCTGGGCCATGGCCCACGGCTGGGGCCTCGGACGCATCACGCAACGCGCACGACGCAACGCATCACAAGCCGCAAAAGGTAGAGAAGCCCTACAAGCCGCACAGCGGGACAAGGCCGAGAAGGAGAGAACGCGATGCATGACCTGGTAGTGGTGGGCGCCGGACCGTACGGGCTGTCGATCGCGGCGCACGCCGCCTCGGCCAAGCTGGACGTGCGGGTGCTCGGGCGGCCCATGGCGTCCTGGCGGGACCACATGCCCGACGGGATGTTCCTGAAGTCCGAGCCCTGGGCCTCCAATCTCTCCGACGCCGCCGGCGAACGCACCCTCGCCGCCTACGCCGCCACCCGCGGCATCGTCGCCGAGCACGGCCACCCGCTGCCGATCGGCACCTTCACGGACTACGGCATGTGGTTCGCCGAGCGCGTGGGCGTGCCCGTCGAGGAGCGGACCGTCACCGCCGTGGCCGCGCACGGGCGCGGCTACCGCGTCGAGACCGCCGACGGCGAGGCGCTGCTGACGCGGAGCGTGGCGCTGGCCATCGGCGTGATGCCCTTCGTCCGGCTGCCGCGCGCGCTGCGCGGCCTCGAGCCGGCGTTGGCCTCCCACAGCAGCCACCACCGCGAGCTGACCGGCTTCCGGGGCCGGGAGGTCGCGGTGATCGGCGCCGGACAGGCCGCGCTGGAGACCGCGGCGCTGCTGGCGGAGACCGGCGCCCGTCCCGTGGTCGTCGCCCGCGCCGGGCGAGTGAACTGGAACACTCTGCCGCAGCCGCTGGAGCGCGGCCGGCTGGCCCGGCTGCGCGCCCCGCACAGCGGCCTCGGCATCGGCTGGAGCAGCTGGGCCTGGTCGGAGATGCCGCGCGCCTTCCGCCTGCTGCCCGGCGGCATGCGCGCCCGCATCGCCGCCACCGCCATGGGCCCGGCCGGGGCCTGGTGGCTGCGCGACCGCGTCGAGGGCGTCGTCCCCGTCCGGCTGGGGCACCGCCTGCTGCGGGCGGTGCCCCTGGGCCGGAGCGACGGCGTTCGCCTGGAACTGTCGGCGAACGAGTCGGCGGACGACGCGGCCGACTTCACGGTGGAGACCGGCCACGTGATCGCCGCGACCGGCTTCGTGCCCGACCTGCGGCGGCTTCTCGTCCTCGACCCGGGCCTGCGCGACCAGCTCGCGACCGTGCGCGGGACGCGGGCGCCGGAGCTGGACGCCGGCTTCGAGTCCTCGCGGCCCGGCCTGTTCTTCGCCGGGCTGGTGGCCGCGCCCTCCTTCGGCCCCTCGATGCGCTTCGTCTACGGCGCCACGTTCACGGCCGCCCGCCTGGTGGCCGGCGTACGGCGGCGGCTGGCGACGACCTGAGCGGGCGGGGGCCGAAGCCCCCGCCCCGGCCTGTCC
The DNA here is from genome assembly GCF_052246635.1 of Streptomyces sp. 6N223. Classification (NCBI taxonomy): domain Bacteria; kingdom Bacillati; phylum Actinomycetota; class Actinomycetes; order Kitasatosporales; family Streptomycetaceae; genus Streptomyces; species Streptomyces sp. 6N223. The sequence continues at coordinate 7,910 of NZ_JBQQCA010000071.1, forward strand.
CCGGCCTGTCCCCGGGCGGGCCGGGGCCCTCAGGCGGCGAGCTTGGAGGCCAGCGTCTTCGCGCAGTCGCGGGCCTCCTCGTGCGCCTTCTCCCGCGAGGCCTCGAACTTCTCTATCAGCTCCTCCATCCCCGGCGTGACCGGCGCGAGCGTCAGCTCCGGGACGATGAAGGTCACGTCCATCTTCAGGGCGCCCTCCAACAGCCAGGTCAGGTAGGGGTGGTTGAAGTCGTTCCCCGCCATCGGGGTGCCGGGGGCGTAGGAGCCGCCGCGGCTGGTCACCACCGTGACCGGCTTGCCCTGGAGCGTGGTGTCACCGCGCCCGGCGGTGCGGCCCATGATGATCACGTGGTCGAGCCACGCCTTCAGGCCGGAGGGGACGGAGTAGTTGTACAGCGGCGCGCCGATCAGCACCGCGTCGGCCGACTCCAGCTCCGAGGCCAGCTCGTCGCGGAGCGCGTACACCGCCCGCTGCTCCTCGGTCCGCTGCTCCGCCGGGACGAACTGCAGGGCGTACGCCTCGCCCGTCAGGTGCGGCACCGGGTCGGCGGCCAGGTCGCGGTAGACCACCTTCCCCTCGGGGTGCTGGTCCACCCACGCCTGCCGGAAGGTCTGGGTGACGGCGCGCGAGACGGACTTGTCGCCGTTGATCGAGGAGTCGATGTGCAGCAGCGTGGCCATGGCCGGTGGTCCTTTCGAACAAGCGTGGGTGAGCGGTGGCGTATCCTTCCGCGAGCGCTCAGCTCCTGCGGAGGGGTACGCACCTAGTAATAACATAGGTGCTTACTTTTCTGCACCCCCTAACGTCTTCGCGGCCTTCCAGTACCCTGGTGTCATGGCGGGAGAGACGGCGGACACTGAGGCGGACACCACGGCGGACACCGGGCCCACGACGGCGCACACGGCGTGCACCAAGACCGGGATCGGGGCGTGCACCGAGCCCGAGAGCGCCCTGCTGCGCGTCTTCGAGCTCCTCGGCAAGCGCTGGACGGGCGTCGTCGTCGCCTCGCTCATCAGCGGCCCCGGCCACTTCGCGGAGCTCAAGCGGGCCATCCCGGGCATCAGCGAGCGGATGCTCTCCGACCGCCTCAGCGAGCTGGCCGAGCTGGGCCTCCTCACCCGCGAGGTCGAGCCAGGACCGCCCCTGCGCGTCAACTACGAGCTCACGGAGTCCGGCCACGGCCTGCGCGACTCCCTCACCGAGCTGACCCGCTGGGCCGAGCGGTATCTCCCGGAGGAGGGCAAGCACTGCCCCAGCGAGTTCCGCGACTGACCCCACCCCGCCCCCGTACGCTGTGCGGGTGACCAGCCAGCCGACCACGACCGGCGAACGCCTCGCCCAGGCCGTCCAGGCCGCCGAGACCGCGCTGATCGAGTTCGAGATCGCGGTCGAGACCTTCCGCATCGAGGTGGCGAACTTCTCCCGCCTCCACGAGCAGCGCCTCGGGCCCCTCCACGCCCGCCTCGACGAGCTCGACGCCCGCATCGCCGAGGCCGTCGCCGCCCGCACCGGCGACCCCGAGGACCAGCGCCGGGCCCGCGAGGCCCGCGACCGGGCCACGCCCCTGCCCAGCATCGGCGAGCTCTTCGGCCAACGCCGCGCAGCCGACCAGGCGACGGACCCGGCAAGGGACCCGGCGCCGGACCCGGCGGCAGACCAGGCCCCGGACCAGGCCCCGCCGCCCCCGCCCAAGGTCCGCGCCGACCCCGAGACCCGCAGGCTCTACCGCGACCTCGTCCGCCAGGCGCACCCCGACCTCGCCACCGACGAGCCCGACCGCGCCCGCCGCGACGCGTTCATCGCCCGCGTCAACGACGCCTACGCCCGCGCCGACGCCGACGACCTGCGCGCGCTGGCCGCCGAGTGGCGCGAGACCGGCGGCGAGCCGCGCCGCACCGGCGTCGCCGAGCTGACCGCCCGCCTGGAGTGGCTGGCCGCCCGCAAGGAACGCCTCGCCGAGGAGGCCGCCGCCCTGGAGGCGAGCGCCATCGGCGCCATGCTGCGCCTGGCCCCCGACGACCCCGACGCCCTGCTCGACCAGATCGCCGCCGACCTCCAGCGCACCCTCGCCGCCCGCGAGGCCGAGCTCGCCGCCCTCCTCGCCCCCGCCTCCGGCAGCACCCACCGCCCCGCCACGTAAGCTCTCCCCCATGGACTTCGCGCAGCTCCCCACCGCCACCCCCGACGCGATTCCCGCCGACGCCCCGCTGCTCGACGTCAGAGAGCCGGAGGAGTGGGCGGCGGGCCACGCCGAGGGCGCGCTCCACATCCCGATGGGCCAGGTCATCCAGCGCATCGACGAGATCCTCGACCACGCCGCCCAGCAGCCGCTGTACGTGATGTGCAAGATGGGCGGCCGCTCATCCCAGGTCGCGGCGTTCCTCAACCAGCAGGGCGTCAACGCCGTCAACGTCGACGGTGGCCTCGCCGCCTGGCAGTCCTGCGGCCGCCCCCTGACCAGCGACACCGGCACCGATCCCTTCGTGCTGTAACGCCCGCCACACCCCGCCCTGTCCCGCCACACCCCGCCTCCGACGCCCGCTCCGGATGCGGCCCTGCCACCCCCCTCCCACAATCGAATCGTGATTGAGATCGAGGGCGTCTCCAAGCGGTTCGGCGACACCCAGGCCCTGGACGGCATCGACCTCGCCATCGGCCGGGGCCGGGTGCTGGCCCTGCTCGGCCCCAACGGCGCCGGCAAGACGACCCTCGTCCGCGTCCTCACCACCCTCCTGCGCCCCGACGCCGGCCGCGCCCGCGTGGCGGGCTACGACATCGTCGCCGACGCCGCCACCCTCCGCGCCCACATCGGGCTCGCCGGCCAGTACGCCGCCGTGGACGAGCTGCTCACCGGCCGGGAGAACCTCGAACTCGTCGGCCTCCTCTACCACCTCCCCCGGCCCGAACGCCGCCGCCGCGCCGCCGAGGTGCTGGAGCGCTTCGACCTCACGGACGCCGCCGACAACCTCGTCCGCACCTACTCCGGCGGCATGCGCCGCCGCCTCGACGTCGGCGCCTGCCTGGTCGCCCGCCCCCCGGTCCTCTTCCTCGACGAGCCCACCAGCGGCCTGGACCCGCGCACCCGCAACCAGCTCTGGCAGTTCGTCCGCGACCTCCTCGCCGAGGAGACCACCGTGCTGCTGACCACCCAGCACATGGAGGAGGCCGAGGCCCTCGCCCACCACATCGCCGTGCTGAACGCCGGGCGCGTCATCGCCCAGGGCACCGCCGACGAGCTGAAGTCCCGCGTCGGCCAGGACGTGCTGGAGGCCCGGGTTGCCCGCCACGCCGACCTGGAGCGCGCCCGCGCCATCATGGCCGCCGTCGCCGACGACGCCGACCCCGCCGCCGTCCAGGTCGAGGCCGACGAACGCCGCGTCAGCGTCCCCACCGACGGCGGCACCAAGGCCCTCATCGCCGCAGGCCAGCGTTTCAGCGCCGACGAGATCGACCTGACGGACCTGGCGTTGCGCCACCCCTCCCTCGACGACGTCTTCCTGACCTACACCGGCGGAGGCGCGACGTGACGGCGGTCGCCCCGGCCGTCGCCGCCCGCGACATCGCGGGCGTCGCCCAGCGCAACCTGCGCCGCCTCGTCCGCACCCCCCAGCTCCTCGTCTTCACCGCCATCCAGCCCGCGATGCTGCTGCTCCTCTTCCGCTACGCCCTCGGCGGCGCCATCGTCATCCCCGGCGGCGACTACGTCGACTTCCTCGTCCCCGCCGTCTTCCTCGAGGCCGTCCTCATCGGCTCCATGGCCACCTCCATCGGCCTGGCCCAGGACGTGAAGGACGGCATCATCGACCGCTTCCGCAGCCTGCCGATGGCCCGCTCCGCCGTGCTCGCCGGGCGCACCCTCGCCGACCTGACCCGCAGCCTCTTCGCCCTCGCCCTGATGGTCGTCCTCGGCCTGCTGGTCGGCTTCCGCTTCCACAACGGCCTCTGGCCGATCCTCGCGGGCCTCGGCCTGGCCATCGTCTTCGGCTACGCCTTCTCCTGGCTCTACGCCACGCTCGGCCTGCTGACGAAGGACCCCGAAACGGCCCAGGTCGCCGGCATCCTCCCCTTCTTCGTCCTCGTCTTCTCCAGCTCGGCGTTCGTCCCGGTGACCACCATGCCCGACTGGCTCCAGGTGTTCGCCCGCAACCAGCCCGTCAGCCTCACGATCAACGCCATGCGCGCCCTCTTCCACGGCGGCCCCGCCTTCCACTGGGTCTGGCTCTCCCTCGTCTGGGCCGCCGGGATCTTCCTCGCCTTCCTCCTCACCTCCGCCTGGCTCTACCGCAACCTCACCGACTGACTGTCAGACCCCCCGGGTACGGTCGGGCAGCGTGACCTCCCCTGACGCCGAGCCGGACTTCCTCACCACCGCCCGCACCTTCTACGACACCATCGCCGCCGACTACGCCGCATGGGCCGACGCCGAGCTGGCGACCAAGCCCTTCGACCGCGCCATGCTCGCCGCCTTCGCCGACCTCGTGCGCGCCGACGCCACCGGCACCGGCCTGCCCGTCGCCGAGCTCGGCTGCGGCCCCGGCCGCATCACCGCCCACCTCCACGGCCTCGGCGTGGAGCCCGTCTTCGGCATAGACCTCTCCCCGGAGATGGTCGCCGTCGCCCGCCGCACCCACCCCGGGCTGCGCTTCGACGTCGGCTCGATGACCGCCCTCGACCTCCCCGACGCCTCCCTCCGCGCCCTCGTCGCGTGGTACTCGATCATCCACTGCCCACCGGAGGAGCTGCCTGGCGTCTTCGCGGAGTTCGAGCGCGTCCTTGCCCCCGGCGGCCACGCCCTCCTCGCCTTCCAGGTCGGCGACGAGCCCTCCCGCATCACCGAGCCCCTGGGCCACCCGGTCTCCCTCGACTTCCACCGCCGCCGGCCCGACCGCATAGCCCAGCTGCTCGGCGAGGCCGGCCTGACCCCGCACGCGCGCCTGGTCCGCGAGCCCGACCAGGGCGAGGGAACGCCGTACCCGGAGAAGACGCCCCAGGCGTACGTCTTCGCCCGCAAGCCCGGGAGCTGACCGCTACCGGGCAGACGTGCCCGGCGTCCCCGCGTGAGCCTGGTGGGATCCTGGTAGGGAGACACGTCGGGTGTTCGGGAGGGATCGGGAGGGAGCACGACGGTGGAGAGTGCGAAAGGGGGACGGCGGTTGCCCGTGGGACGGCTTGACGAGTTGCTGCGTGAGCTGGGGCGTCAGGCGTCCCGGGGGCCCGAGCCGGACCTGCGGCCGTTCCTCGACTGGTTGCACCGGCAGATCGGGGCGGACATCGCGCTGATCGGCGGCACCGTCGGCGCGCCCGCCGTGGAGGTGTCCACCGCGGGCTTTCCGCAGGATGTTCTGGCCCCGCTCGCGCCGGTGCTCGCCCGCTTATCCGGCGGACAGATAGCCACGGCGGCCACGCAGGCCGGCGCGTGGCAGGTGCGCTGCGAGGCGCTGGGGCCGGGCGGCCCGCGTCCGGTGCTGGTGGTGGCCGGCCCGGCGGCGTTGACGCCTGAGGCGGCCTCACTCGCCTCTCATGTCGGCAGCGTGGTCGCGCTCCTGCGCCGGGCCCGGGAGGCCGACACGACCTCTCGCGGATATCAGCACAAGGCACGCCAGATGCGGTTCGCCGTGTTGTCGGCCCTGATGACGGGCGATGTCACGCTGGCGCGCCGCATCACGACCGGTGACGTCCCCACACTGCTGGATGCCGACCGCGTGCGGGTTCACGTGCTGCACTGCACGCCAAGTGACCGTGATCGGCTGGCAAAGACGTACCAGGATCCGTCGGGCTACCACGGCCGGGACATGCTGGTGCACTGCCCCCACTACGCGGAGCACCTGATCTGTCTCATCCCCGACGGCACGGAGGACACGCGCACCGGCTGTGGCGAGGCGCTGCGCCACCTGGTGCGCGAGAACCCGCACTACGCGCTGGGCATAAGCGATCCCCACCCACTCGCCGCGACGGCCGAGGCATACGGCCACGCCCTGCACGCCCTCGCCGTCGCCCGCAACACCCCCGACCGCGTCGCCACCTACCACGGCCAGGCACCGCTCGCCAAACTCCTGCCCCGCCCCGAGTCCGTCACCTGGGCACGCGCGTTCCTGCGGCCCCTGCACGCCGCGCCCAAGCTCACCGTCGACATCACCCGCCTCGCTGTGGCCCTCCCTTCCCGGTCCGGCGTGGCCCGCCTGCTGGGCATCAGCCGCAACACCGTCACCACCCACGTCCGCCGCGCGGCAACGATGCTCGGCCTGGACCTGAACGACACCCGCGCCCGCGCCGCCGTCGACCTGGCCCTGACCATCACCAGCCCGCAGCCCGACGCCGAACTCCCGGCCCTCTCCCTGGACATGCTGCTCCACACCCCGCCCGCCACCACATGGGCCCAGACGTTCCTCAGGCCCGTTCAGGACACCCGCCGCCCCGCCGTTCACGCCACGCTGCGGGCGTGGATCGACGTCAACACCGACGCCCAGCGGACCGCCGCGCGCCTGGGCATCAGCCGCAACACCGTCAGAGCCCACCTGCGCGCGGCCGAACGCCTCCTGGCCCGCGACCTGCTGACCACCGGCACCGGCATCCACGACCTGGTCCACGCGCTCCACAGCACCGACGGCTTCCCCCACCCGGCGTAGCCCGCCCGCGTGCGTGCACCGTGCACGCACGCCTCAACGCTCTGACGTGCACGCCGCACCCCTCGGCCGCCCCGCTGAGCACCGTGCACACTCCGCGCCCGGAATCGAGCACCATGCACATTGGTTCGTCCCGGCACATCCTCTTACGGTCGCTTTCGAGGGAGGGACCTTCCCGCGACACACCAGCGACGCCCGAGGGGGAGACCACATGACACCTGTCCGACGCGTTCTCACGGTCTGCGCGGTGGCCGCCGCGCTGGCGGCGAGCGCCGGCCCTGCCGCGACGGCGGACCCGGCGGCGGCCCAGTGCCAGAAGCAGTACCGGGCCACGGAGACGGTGAACGTCCGCAACAAGCCCTCGACCGGCGCCGACGTCTTCGACGTCATCAGCAGGGGCGAGTCCGTCTGCGGGCAGATAGTGCAGGGGGACGACTACCAGGCCTGCGGCGACAAGACCTGGGAGTGGATTGAGATCGACTACGGCAGCCGTGACGGCTACGCGGCCGCCGCGTGCTTCTACGGGACGTGACCAGACGGTCCCTCGGGACCCACCAACCACCATTCAGGGGAGATGACATGACACCCATCCGACGCGTTCTCACGGTCTGCGCGGTGGCGGCAGCAGCCCTGACGGCGACCGCCGGCACCGCCCTGGCCAACACTCACCCCTGCGGGGACACCTACCCCACGGACGGCAACTGGCCGACGACCGCGGCCCCGCTGGACGGCACTTGGCCGACCGCTGACTGACGCCAGCTGAAGCCGTTCCGTCTCCAGGAGGGGGAGAGACGGGCCAGCAAGGGCCGGGACAGGGCGGGTGTGTACCCGCTCCGTCCCGGCCCTGTCGTTCTGGTCCGTGGTGGGCGGCGAGGAAGGCGGTCCAGGCGGTGGGAACCGGACGTGCTCGGCGATCATCCTGTAGGGCGAACCCGAACCGAACGAGAAGGTGGGGACCCCATGACGGCACACGATGCCGCCGGGCCGATCGAGTTCAGCTACGTCATCACGTTCCACTACAAGCCCGAGCCGAACACGTACGAGTCGCGGACCAGCGAATGCTCGGGGGTGATCACGTTCCCGCCCGGCACGACGCGCCACGAGGCGTTTCACCAGATCCGCGAGAAGCACCTGACCGAGATCCTCGCCGACTGGAAGAAGTCCTGGCTGGGCCCGAGCCCGGAGGAGTTGAGGGAGGCACACCAGGTGATCTTCTTCTCCCTGGAACCCAACAGGCTCGACTGACGCCCCGGCGTCGGACACCGGCGGCCCGCTCACGGATGCGGCATGCGCCGCCGCACGTCGGGATCGCCGATCGCCTGCGCGGCGCGTAACACCTCCACGCCCTTACCGATGGCCGGTTCGGCTAACGCCGACTGTCCTAGGTTTCCGGATCGTACTCGTCCAACTCCTGCGGGTGTCGCTCAGCGGGTAGAACCGCCTCCGTGCTCGATGAGCCGCATGAGCGTGTCGGCCGCGTCCTTGACCGGATTGCCCAGGCCGGGGATGGGCGCCGGGCGGCGGGCGCCCCAGCCGGGAGAGACGCTGTACTTCGTGCCGTTGAGGGCAAGGGACACGGTCATGCCGCCGGTGATTCCTCGCTTCGATGCCTCGACCTTGGCGAGGGGGGCGCTGTCGATGGGCCGCCGGTTGCTGTCCAGCAGCGTGAGAACGTCCTCATCCCGGTCGATGGTGACGAAGCCGTGCTGGGCGAGCGGGCGCAGGCCCTTGCCGATCTGCACCTCGTCGAAGACGATCGGGGCCTGCGGCGAGGCCAGCACCGGGTGGGGGCCCTGGCCGGAGTCGCCGGGGACGAACCTCAGCGTGGCGGCCATCCGGTCGGCCAGTTCCGCCATCCCCGGAACGGCACCGCTGACCCAGGTGGCGTCCAGCACCAGGATCTCCTTCGGGCACTCCTCCGTGAGCAGCAGGTGGTACAGCATCTCCCACCTCGCCGGCTCTCCCTCGTGTCCGGGGTTGGGAACGGGAGCGTCGTGAATGCGGCAGGCGGGGCCGGCGGGCAGTTCCACCGTCGTGATCTCCCGCCTGCGGGTGGGGTCCGCCTCGGCCTCGGCGGCCGCCTCGCGCGCGTGGCGCACGACCGTCTCCAGGGTCCGGTCGTGATCGGGGACCTCCCGCAGGGCGTTGACGCTGGCGGGCGACAGGGGCAGGGCGTTGCTCGGCACCGGCGGCACGTACACCACCACGGGGCCGACCCTGAGCTCCGACGACCCGTCCCAGTTGTGCTTCATCAGCTCGCGAACGCCCCTGGCGTACCGCTTGTTGTGCCGTCCGCCCCGGTCGGCGACCTGCTGCGCGACCCGCTCGGCGCCGTCGGGGAGGTTGACGTCCAGCAGCAGCCACTCCTCGGACGCCGGGTAGTCGAACGTGGGCACCCACTCGGTCATCAATCAGCTCCCTTGCCTTTGCCTTCCGCCTTCGCCCAGGGCGTCCGCCGGCCGCCTCGTGCCCAGGTCCTCGCCGGCAGCCACTCCCCGTCGGCCGGATAGTCAATCCGGAGCGTCCACTCCGTCATTGGGCGTGGCTTATCGTCCGAGCCTCGCGGCGTGAACCGCAGCGAGGCGGCCATCTGATCGGCCAACTCGACCATCCCTGGGCCGAGGGCGTTGGTGGCCCAGTCGGCAATGAACAGGACGATCTCTTTCGGGTACTCCTCGGCCAGTACGTAGTAGTGCACGTTTTCCACGGTCACCACCCCTGCGTGGCCAGTGTCGATAGGGAACGCTCATGCACGCGGCAGGCAGAACCCGCAGGCAGTTCGACGGCCGTGACCTCCGCCTCCGTCGGGGCGTCTGTCGGCTTGCGGGCTCTGACCATGATGGCCTCCATGGTCCGCTCGTGGTCGGGGATGAATGGTCTGGTGTACACGCTGGAGGGCGTGAAGCCCGGCACGTCACGCCACACGTGCGGCACGTACACCACCAGGGGCTCGATTCTGTCCTCCCGTGTCCTGGCCCAGGTGCGCTCCAGGTGTCCGCGTACGGCTTTGGCGTACCGCTTGTTGCGCCGTCCGCCGCGTTTGGCGACTTGCTGTGCGACCCTTTCGGCGGCGTCTGGGAGGTCTGCGTCCATCAGCAGCCATTCCTCGGACGCCGGATAGTCGAATCGAGGCACCCACTCGGTCATCGCTCGGCCCCTCCCCACTCGTGCCGTATGTCGACCGCCCGGTCTTCGGCGGACGGGTGTTCGTGCTCAGTCGGTCGTGCCGCCTCCACGCTCGATGAGCTGCATGAGTATGTCGGTCGCATCCTTGACCGGATTGCCGAAGCCTGGGATGGGGAGGGATGGGCGGCGGGCGCCCCAGCCGGGGGAGACGTTGTACTTCTCGCCGTTGAGGGTCAAGGACACGACGGTGCCGCCGGTGATTCCTCGCCTCGATGCGTGGATCTTGGTGACGGGTGCGCTGTCGATGGGCTGGCGGTCGCTGTCCAGCAGCGTGAGGACGCCCTGCTCGATCGTGACGAAGCCGTGCTGCGCGATCGGGCGCATGCCCTTGCCGATCTGCACCTCGTCGAAGGCGACCTTCGCCTCGGGCGCGGCTAGCACCGGCCGTGGGCTCTCGCCTGAGCCGCGGGCGGTGAGCCTCAGCGAGGCAGCCATCTGGTCGGCCAGCTCCACCATGCCCGAGCTGAAGGCGTCGCTGACCCAGTGCGCGTTGAGCAGAAGGATCTCCTCCGGATACTCCTCGGCAAGCACATGGTGGAGCACGTTCTCCACCGCCGCACCGGCGTCGCCCGTGTCGAGGCTGAACGTCTGTCGCACGCGGCAGGCAGGCCCAGCCGGCAACTCCACAGCCGTGATCTCCGCATCCTCCGGGGTGATAGTGGGATCGCGCATCTTGGCCATAAGGGCCTCCATGGTTCGCCCGTGATCGGGGGTGAACCGATTGGTGTTGACGCTGGCGGGTGTCAGGAGAGGCGCGTTGCGCCAGGCGTGCGGTACATACACCACGACGGCCGCGGTTCCCTCCTCCCTCGCCCCCTTCCACGAAAACTCCAGGTGCTCACGCACGGCCTTGGCGTATCGCTTGTTCTCCCGCCCGCCCCGGTCGGCGACCTGCTGTGCGACTCGCTCGGCGCCCCCTGGGACATTCACGTCCAGCAGAAGCCACTCCTCGTCTGCCGGGTAGTCAAAAACCGGGACCCACTCCGACATCATGTCTCCCTCGCCGTTTTCTTCTGTCATCCGCTGTTCTCCTCCGTCTTGAGGGGCTGCACGGTCAGGGAGTCGGCCATCTCCTCGGCCGTCACCATCGCCCTCGGGGTGACTGCCGGGCTGGACCAGGACACCGAGAACTTGAAGACACTCTCGGGGCATTCGGCAGGCCGGGCCCGCCGGGAGCTCCACGACCGTGATATCCGGCTTCCGGAACTGGTCGGGCTGTGGCTGGCTGACCAGGTCGACAATCGCTTCCATGGTGCGTTCCTGTGGCGAGACGAGCCGTCCCTGGACGTATGCGATGATCGGCACCCGAAGGTGGGAGTCGAGCGGCACGGGTGGCACGTAGACGGCGACTGGCGCGGCGCGCCGTTCCCGCATCTCCTCCCAGATCGTCTTCAACTCCGGGTACACCTCTTCGGCGTACTCGCGCATTCCCTCGCCCTCCCACTCCGCAATCTCGCGCGCCGCGCGTTCGGCGCCGTCCGGGCTGCTCACCACCAGCGGTAGCCATCCAGCTGCGGGACAGCCGAACTGGGAGACCCACTGCCTCACCGGATCAGCGCCTCGCTCTCCTGGCGGGAGAACTCACCCACATCGAAGGGCTCGTCGCTCAATGACACCCCGGGCGCGTCGGAGAAGGGAAGGTTCCAGTCCATGGACCAGCCCTCGGACGGATGGATCTGAAGGGGAGTGTTCATCTGCAATCCGGCGGTCTCGTCATGTGTCCACAATGTCGTGGCCGTGCCGACGCCCCAACTAGCCACCTCGCCGGCGCCCGCCCAGCTGGCAGTGTTACCCATGCCTGCGATGTTGCTGCTGGCGAGGGTCGAGTCGGTGAGGCCCATGGCTTCCCGCCAGCTCCCTGCCCTCTGCCACTCGCGTGGGCGGAAGCCGCCCCTTAGGCTTTGGCCCAGGTCCGGCAGCGTGCGGCGCAATTCGGCCATCGGGCCGGTGCAAAGATCGGCTGTCTCCCGCAGTTGGCGTCTGGCGGCGTTCGCCAAGCTTGGCTTCCCCCCGTAGATCCGGTACAGGCGGTACCTTTCCGAGAGGGGCGCGTTCTTCGGGATGCGCGCCAACGCGGCGTCGCTCACCTCGTCGATCCTCTGAGCCGCCTGCGTGCGAATGCTCCGTGCCGCAGCCCCCGCGACCCGGCCGACGCCGAAGGTGAGCAGGCCAATGGAGTCCAGCAACACGCCATGCCAGTCTCCGTTTACGAGGTTCGCCGCGAGGGAGACGACAGTGGCGATCGTGGCGACGGCGGCGAGGGCCTGGCCCAGGACCGGAACCCAGCAGAGGGCCAGCGAGGCTATACCCGCGTACATGGCTATCTGCCCGGCGATTTCTCCGACGATGGCCATGACATCCTGGAACGCGTCCCAGGCGGCGCCCATGCGGTCCCAGAAGCCGTCCTTCAGGCCGTCGCTGCCGATGAACTCCCCGATCGCGTCGGCCGCGCGCTGGGCCGCCGCGTCCTTGTCGTCGATGAGGCAGGTGGAGGCGGCGGAGGACGAGGACTCCGAGACGCACGGTGATCTCGGGGTGGTGCGCGGGGACCTGGACCTGGCCCAGGGTGAGCTGCAGCGGCTGCGCGACCGCCTGGCGGAGGGTTCAGGGCGTCGATCTCGTCTTGGAGGGCATTGGCCTGGCGTCGCAGGTCCAGGCTGTCCTCCTGGGCCTCCTTCAGATCCGGCCAGTACTCGGCCAGCGCGTCGGCCACGGCGTCGTAACGCCCGTACGCCTGGAAGACGTCGTCCGACAGCTCCGTCGCCTTCTCGCGGAAGGCGTCTCCGCCCTCCGACTGCCAGCCCTCCTCGCTGTCGGTCACGTCGCGGAGCAGCGTCTGGGCGCGTTGGATGGCGTCAGCCGTCTCGCGGTAGCGGGCGGCGGCCTCCTGCACCAGCTCCCAGTCGCCCGGGATCGGGTCGGAGCCGTCCTCGACCAGGGGAGACCAGTCCCGGGGGCGGTCGTCGGCCATGGGCTCAGCCCTCCCCCTCGAGCGCGTCGACCAGCGCCTGCTCCCAGCCGCTGTACCCGTCCGCCGCTCCGCTCGCGGCCTCGGCCAGTTCTTGCAGCTTCTGCATCAGCTCGCCTCGCGTGATCTCCCAGTTCTCCGCGAACTGCTCCAGCTCGTGCGCCAGATCGTCGTGAGCAACGGATTCGCCGTACTCCTCGGCGATGTCGTTCGCGCCCTCGAACTCCGTGGCGATGAAACGCAGTCGCCGCCCCAGCTCCCGGATGTCCTCGATCGTGAGGATCACGTCGGCCATGGCTCACCCCTCCCAAGACCAGCGCAGGGACGCCGCGATGACGTCGAACATCTCCACCTGGGCCTCCGCCAGCTCCGGCAGCGGTGCGCTGAAGGTGAGGAGCAGCCAGGCGCGCGAGCCCGGGACGGGCACGTAGATCTCCAGCGGGGTGGAGGAGCGGTCCGGCGGCACCCCGAGATCTCGGGCGTCGTCGGTCAGTTCGCGGCGCCGGCAGCGCACCGCCGGCCCGCTGGGCAACGCCACCACCGCGACCTCGGCCCGCTCGCCGTGCTTCTCGCGCAGGCCGTCCGCCAGCAGCTCCACCGGTATCGCATCCGGCAGCCGCGGGTCCTCGGGCTCGGCGCTCACCAGCAGGCTGGCCGGGACGGGCACGCCGAGGACCGAGTGGGTGGACAGGTACAGCTCGATGCCGTCGCTCCGGGCCGCCCGGTCCACTATGCCGGTGAGCATGTCCCGTAACTCCCGCCGCTGCGCGGCGTGCTGGTCGCGGTTGGGGAAGGTGCGGTCGACCAGCGAGGTGACCGCGCGCTCCCGCTTCGGCTCCGAACGCAGCGGGACCCGGAACCAGTCCGTGGGGGTGATCAGGTGGTACCGAGACGGCCGCGTCCGTGGCTGTGGCCGTGGCTGCGCTGTGGTTCAACGGACGCCGCGCTTGAGGCGTTTGTGCTGTTTGTGACCATGGCAGACGTCGCTCCCCTCCCGCCGGGCTCCCCAACCCGGCACCCCATGACTGTGCGTTGTGACTGTGCGTTGGCCTGCCGTGACCCTACAACGCCGGACCGTGGGGCGAGAAGGGCGGACGTCACAACGGCGAGGGCTGTCCTGTCAGAGCTGGCGGACTGGTAACGCCACCCCAGGAGGAGGACAAAGTCATGGCGCGGATCTCCCTCACCCCCCCGTCGCACGCTCTTGGTGCGGCTGGGCGAGTGGTACTCGCTGCGCCGCACCGGCAAGGTGCTGAGGCCGGGGCTGGTGTACGGGCACAACGGGAAGGTGCTCCGCACCTACTTCCGCTTCGAGAGGGGCGTGGAGAAGTGGAACGCGCTCGATCCGGACCTGAAGCTCCTGGCCGTCATGGTCGGCGCGGCGCGCATCGGCTGCGCGGTGCGGCCCCCGGCCGCCGCCCGCGGCGTAGGGTCGAGCGGTGAGTGACGGGCTGGCGCGGGCGTTCGAGGAGCACCGGGGGCGGCTGTTCGGGATCGCGTACCGGATGCTGGGCAGCGTCGCGGACGCCGAGGACGTGGTGCAGGACGCGTGGCTGAAGTGGAGCCAGGCGGCCCAGGCGGCCCAGGCGGGCGAGATCGCCCATCCCGGGGCGTATCTGGCGCGCACCGTCACCAACCTCTCCCTCAGCCGGCTCAGCTCCGCCGCCGTGCAGCGCGAGCGGTATGTCGGGCCGTGGCTGCCCGAGCCGCTGGTCAGCGCTCCGGACGTGGCGGAGGAGGTCGAGCAGGCGGAGTCGGTCTCGCTGGCCATGCTGGTGGTACTGGAGAGCCTGAGCCCCCTGGAGCGGGCGGTCTTCGTGCTGCGCGAGGTCTTCGGCTACGCCTACCCCGAGATCGCCGAGGCGCTGGGGCGTTCGGAGCCGGCGGTGCGGCAGCTCGCGCACCGCGCCAGGTCGCACGTGGCGGCGCGGCGGCCCCGCTTCGACACCTCGGCCGAGGAACAGCGGCGGGTGACGGAGGAGTTCCTCGCCGCGTGCGTGGGCGGCGACATGGGGCGGATGCTGGAGCTGCTCGCGCCTGACGTGGTGCTGTGGGCCGACGGCGGTGGCAAGGCGCAGGCGGCGCTGCGGCCGGTGCGGGGGGCGGACAAGGTGGCGCGGTGGGCGCTGGGGGTCACGTCGCGGCTGGTGGATGTCGGGATGTGGCGGGCGTCGGTCAACGGCCGCCCGGGGATGGTGCTCACCCTGGGCGGGCGGCTCGACACCGTGGCCAGCGTGGAGGTCGTGGACGGCCGCATCGCCGCGATCCACTTCGTCCGCAACCCGGACAAGCTGCGGCACGTCGAGCTGCCGCCACGGCTCTAGTACTCCAGCAGCGAATCGTGCCTTGACCTGGTGTGTCTCGCTGATCCGGTCATGGCGGGGACGGATGAGGCCGGGGCGTGGTCGGCTGAGCTGGGACATCCCCGCCGGAGCCTGGCAGCGCCGGCGCATCGATGCCGTCGTGGGTCAGGCCCCGCCCGAGGCGTGGCAGCGTCTGTCCTGCGGCGACGGTGCCAAAGGCCCCCGCGTCCAGGACTGGGCAGCCGCGAAGCTGCCCCGCAACGTCGTCTTCGACGCCGAGGAGCCCACCCATCACCGCTGGGTGCTGGCTCGCCGCAGCATCAGTGAACCCGATCAGACCGCCTACCACCTCGCCTGCGCACCCGTCGGCACCACGACCGCCGACCTGGTCCGCGACGAAGGGGTACCGTCCGACGAGGCGCCGACGCGGCCGCGCGCTCTGGCCGGAAACCCGCCGTCGTACGGTATCCCTCACGACGGATCTAAGACAGAGTGTGCAAGATACTTGCAGACTACGAACATGGCCGCGCCCCTCGGCACGGAGGCCGAGCCCTTCGGGGAACGCCGGCGCGCGCCGCAACGCGAGGTCAAGGCAGGGGAGTCATGGCGAAGGTCGGGATCGGGGATGTCGCGAAGGCGGCAGGAGTCAGCGAGGCGACGGTCAGCCGGGTGATCAACAACCGCGGCGTGGTCGCCCCCGACACCCGCCGGGCGGTCGAGGAGGCCATGCGGGCGGTCGGGTACGCCCGCGTGCCGACCGGCAATCTGGTGCTGCTGGTCACGCCCGGGCTGCTGGATCCCTTCTTCGCCCGGCTCGCGGACCGCATGTCCGCGGCGCTCGGGCTGCAGGGGTACCGCGCCGTGGTCGCCTCGGCGTCGCCGGTCGGGGGGCCCCAGGAGCTGGACTACGTCGCGGCGATGGCCGACGCGGGGATGCTCGCCGCGGTCTTCGTCTCCGCCAGCAACACCCTGGTGGACGAGGACCCGGGGGCGTACCGCCTGCTGGCCCAGCGGCGTATCCCGTTCATCTGCATCGACGGGCCGGTCGCCGGCATGCGCGCGCCCACGCTGTCGACCAACGACCTGCTGGCGGCGGAGCTGGCGGTGGAGCACCTGTGGGAGCTCGGACACCGGCGCCTGGGCATCATGGCGGGCCCGATCGGCAACCGCCCCAGCGATCTGCGCGTCAAGGGCTTCCTCGCGTCCGTCCAGGCCTGCGGCGGCGATCCGGGCGACGCGGTCGTGGTCCGCAGCGAGTACAGCATCGAGGGCGGCAACTCGGCGGCGAGGAAGCTGCTCTCCGCCGAGGTCACCGGCATGGTAGCCGCCAGTGACGAGATGGCGATGGGCGCGATGCGGGCGGTGCGCCGCGCCGGCCTGCGGGTGCCGGGCGACGTCTCGGTGGTCGGCTACGACGACGCCTACCCGCTGGAGTTCTTCGACCCGCCGCTCACCAGCGTCCGCCAGCCGATCGAGCGGCTCGCCCAGGCCGTGGTGCCCGTCCTGACCCGGCTGGTGCAGGGCAGGCCGGTGGACGCCGGCGAGCTGCTCTTCGACCCGGAGCTGATCGTGCGGGGCTCCACCGCCCCGCCGCCATGACGTACCAATGCCGGATCGGTGAAAGTTATTGTCGAGAAGCCGTCGCTGTGCTTCCATGTCCGCCATGGCAACAGCGCATGTGGGCGGTGCCCGCTCAGAGCCGGCGCTTCCGGCGTTCCGCGCCAGCGAGCGGGACCTTGAGGCCGGCTACGCCTGGGCCACCGACCGCGCGCTGCGCTGGGTGCGGCACGGCGACGGCATCCTCCCGTCGTACTGGGCGGGGCTCACCGACCGCCCGATGTTCTACTCACGCGACGTGGCCCACCAGGCGCTCGGCGCGCACCTGCTCGGCCTGGACCGCGAGAACTTCGCGATGCTGCGGCACTTCGCGGCCTCGGCCACCCCGGCGCGGCGCTTCTACCCGCTGTGGGCCTTCCACTTCGACGGGCGCCCGGCGGAGATCGACTACCGCTCCGACGACGACTTCGTCCGCGAGACGCCCGCGCCCTTCGAACTGGTCGAGACGTGCCTGGAGCTGCGGCGCTGGACCGGCGACGAGCGCTACGCCACCGACCCGGTCCTCACGGACTTCTACCGCGCGGTGACCACCGAGTTCGTGCGGCTCCACGACATCCTCGGCACCGGCGTCGCGGGGGAGCGGGGAACCGGCGACATCTTCGCCGGCAGCCCCACCTACAACGAGGGGGCCAGCGCCCCCGGGCTCCAGGTCGCCGGGGACGGCATCGCCAGCCAGTGGGCGGCCATGGCCGCCGTCCGCGACGGCCTGCCCGGCACCGCGCTCGCCGCGCACGCCGCGGCCGAGGCGGCCGGCCTCAAGCGGCACTTCGAGGACGCGTGGTGGAGCGACGACCGCCAGCGGTACGCGACCGGGCTGTCCGAACGCGGCCCGGTGACGGCGTTCGGCTACGAGCCGTCCTGGTTCCCCGCGGTGAAGGGCCTGGCCGAGCCGGGGCCCCGGGCGGCCGCGCACCTCGACTTCGTCGCGCGCGAGATGGAGATCGCGCCCCCGTCCAACATCGAGGCGTTCACGTACCTGCCCGAGGCGTTCCTGCGCTACGGGCGCGACGACGAGGCTCTGCGCTGGATCCGCCACCTGACGGCGTCCCGCGCGGCCTATCCCGAGGTCTCCTTCACCCTGGTGGCGCACCTCCTCACCGGGCTGACCGGGCTCCAGGTCACCGCCGACGGAGCCCTGACGACACGGAGCCATCTGACCGGCGGCTGGGTCGAGGCGACCGGCGTTCCCGTGGGGGACGTCCGCGTCGGCATCCGGCACGACGGCGACGGCTCCAGCACCCTGCGGGTCACCGGATCCCGGCCGGTGCGCTGGATCGCCGAGGTCGGCGGCCGGCGCGTCGAGCAGGTCGTGGAGCCGGGGACCCAGGCCCGCGCCGTCGCCTAGCGACCGCGAGCGGCACGCAGCACCACATCGAGAGTCAAGGAAGAGCCCGATGAGAAAGACCCTGCCCATCGCAGCCCTGGGCGTCACGGCGACGCTCGTCCTCTCCGCCTGCGGCGGATCGACCGGGGGATCAGGCGGCGGCACCACCATCTCCTTCGCCCACTGGGGCAACAACCAGGAGGCGGACACGCTCGAGGCGATGGTCGCGGCCTTCGAGGACGAGCACCCCGACATCGACGTCGAGATGAACTGGATCCAGAGCGACTACGAGCAGAAGCTCCAGGTCTCGATAGCGGGCGGGCAGGCCCCGACGGTCGCGCAGATCTCCAACAGCTCCCTGGCCGGCTTCTCCTCCGCCTTCCAGGAGGTCGACGTCGATCCGGGCGCGTACTACTCGGAGAACATACCGAGCAGCATGAAGGTGGACGGCTCGTACCTCGCCGTGCCCTTCGTCGTCAAGACGAAGGTGATGGCCGTCAACGGCAACGTCTTCGACGAGGCCGGCGTCCCGCTGCCCTCCGCCGACACCCCCATGACGACGGGCGAGTACGCCGACCTCGCCCGGCGGCTCACCTCGGGCGAGCCGCCGGACAAGGTGTACGGCTCGGCCCCGCTGTGGTACGTCGGATGGCTCACCGTGGAGGGCGGCGCCTTCTACGACGTGACCGGCACCGAGTGCGCCATCGACAACGACGTCGCCGCCGAGACGGCGGACTACATCATCGACGCCCAGGCGCCCGACGGCTTCGCGCCGACCCCGCTGGAGGCCGAGGGCCAGGACATGTTCGACTGGCTGAGCATCGGGCGGCTCGCGATGCAGCCGGACTTCGGCCCGTGGGACATCGCCAAGCTGGCTGACCTGGACGACCCGAAGCTCGCCCTCGTGCCGGTGCCCGGCGACGGCGAGCCAATGGAGATCAACGGGCTGGGCATCTCCACGGACGCCACACCCGAGGAGACGGCGGCCGCCACCACGTTCGCCGCGTTCATGAGCACCTCGCCGACCGCCCAGAACCGCCTGACGACCGCCGAGTCCTCGCTGGGCGTCCCCGTCGTCGAGGCGTCCACCGAGGCGTTCACGGCGGTGGAGCCCGACCTGAACCTCCAGGCGTTCGTCGACGCGGTCGACCAGTCCCGGATCCTGCCGTCGGTGCGGCAGGAGGCCCAGATCCGGTCGGACTTCGAGTCCGCTCTCCTCTCCCGCACGGCGATCGGCTCGGGCGACGAGGACCCCGCCGAGGTGCTGCCGGAGCTCAACGAGCAGTGCCAGGAGACCCTGGATGGGTGAGCTCGTCACCGCCGTGGAGCAGGCGCTCGGCCGGCTGGGGATGGCGCCCGACGCGCAGCCGCTGGGCGCCTTCCTCGTCCTGCTGGGGGCGGTGTACGCGCTGTTCCTCGCCCCGATGTGGCTCGCGGTCCGCCGCGGGTGGATGGGCCGCTCCACCGCCGCCTTCTGGATCTTCATATCCCCCTGGGTCTTCGGGTTCCTGCTGTTCACCGCCGGGCCGATGGCCTACTCGCTGGTGCTGTCCTTCTTCGACTGGAACCTCATCGACCCACCGTCGTTCGCCGGCCTGGACAACTACACCGAGGCCGCGTCCGACCCGCTCGTCGCCCAGGCGGTGCGGGTCACCCTGATCTACGCCGCGCTGAGCGTGCCGCTGCAGGTCGCCCTCTCGCTGGGCGTGGCGCTGCTGATGAACGTCCAGGTCCGCGGCATCCACGTGTTCCGCACCATCTGGTACCTGCCCAGCCTCGTCACCGGCGTCGCCCAGGTCGTGCTCTTCCTGTGGGTCTTCAACCCCAACTACGGCCTGCTGAACGGCGTGCTCGGGCTGGTCGGCATCGACGGGCCGACGTGGTTCTCCGACCCCACCTGGGCGCTGCCCGCGGTGGTGATCATGAGCCTGTGGACCGTCGGCGGCAACATGGTGATCTACCTCGCCGGCCTGCAGGACGTGCCGACCGAGCTCTACGAGGCCGCCGGCATCGACGGCGCGGGCTCGCTCCGCCGGTTCTGGCACATCACCCTGCCCCAGATCAGCCCGGTGATCTTCTTCAACGTCATCACCGGCCTCATCGGCGCGATGCAGACCTTCACGCAGGGCTACGTGGTGACCCAGGCCGGCGGCGGCCCGTCCAACTCCCTGCTCTTCTTCGTCCTGTACCTCTACCAGAACGCCTTCGAGTACTTCCGGATGGGCTACGCCTCGGCGCTGGCGTGGATCCTGCTGCTGATGATCCTGCTGCTGACCGCGCTGATCTTCCGCGGCAGCGCCTTCTGGGTCTACTACGAGAGCGCCCGGCCCAAGGAGGACCGCCGTGCCCCCCACCCGTGACACCTCACGACCCAGGGCCGGCGGCGGGCCGCTGGCGCCGTCGCGGCTGCGGCAGGCGTGGTCCCTGATCGCCCTGGTCCTCGGCTCGTTCGTGTTCGCCTACCCGTTCCTGTGGATGATCGCGACATCCCTGCGCACCCGGCAGGGCGTGGCGGAAGGGGGCGTGTCGCTGTGGCCGGTCCAGTGGCACGTCGAGAACTACGTCGACGGCCTCTCGTCGTTCCCGTTCTGGCAGTACCTCACCAACTCGCTGCTGACGACGATCCCGCCGGTCGTCTTCACCGTGCTGTCGTCCTCGCTGGTCGGGTTCGCCTTCGCGCGGATCCCGGCGCGCGGCGCCGGCGCCGTGTTCGCCGTCGTCCTGGCGACGATGCTGCTGCCGGGCGAGGTGACCCTCGTGCCGCAGTTCATCCTCTTCCGCGAGCTGGACATGATGGACAGCCTCTATCCGCTGATCGTGCCCAGCCTGTTCGGGGCGCCGTTCTTCATCTTCCTCTTCCGCCAGTTCTACCTGCGGCTGCCGGCGTCGCTGAGCGACGCCGCGATCGTCGACGGCGCCGGCTGGTTCCGCATCTGGTGGTCGGTCTACCTGCCGCTGTCGCAGCCCATCATCGTGGCGGCGGCGGTGCTGCAGTTCATGAGCTCGTGGAACAACTTCCTCGGGCCCTCGATCTACCTCACCTCCGACCGCTGGAAGACGCTGCCGCTCGCGCTGGCCGGCTTCACGTCCGCGAACAGCACGGACACCTCACTCCTCATGGCCACCTCGATCGTCGTCGTGCTGCCCTGCGTCGTCATCTTCTTCCTGGCGCAGCGGCACATCGTCGGCGGCATCTCCTTCACGGGGGCGAAATGACGGGCGATATGACGGGCGAAATGACGTCACCGGACATCGCGGCCCCGTGGGCGCCGGGCGCGACGCGCGACGCGCGGCTGGTGCCGCTGGACCTCCCCGCCTCCTCCACCGGGCGGCTCCGGGTGGCGCAGGCCCTCGACGACCACACCGGCCGGGCCGCCGTGGCGCCGGACGGCCCGCGCAGGCTGACCATCACGCTCCGGCGGTCCTCGGCCGGCCCTGCCCGCCTGCTGGCCAGCCTGCCGGCGCCCGACGCCGTCACGCTGTGGCGGCCGGGCAGCCACCAGGAGAGCGTGCAGCTCCCCCCGGCCTGGGGCCCCGCCCGCGAGGTGGGCCCGTTCAACGGCGTCTGCCTCGGCGCCCTCCTCGGGCGCCGCGACCGCACCATCCTGACCTTCGGGGC
The DNA here is from genome assembly GCF_052246635.1 of Streptomyces sp. 6N223. Classification (NCBI taxonomy): domain Bacteria; kingdom Bacillati; phylum Actinomycetota; class Actinomycetes; order Kitasatosporales; family Streptomycetaceae; genus Streptomyces; species Streptomyces sp. 6N223. The sequence continues at coordinate 29,550 of NZ_JBQQCA010000071.1, forward strand.
GACGGCAGGCGACCGGACGGTGCGGGTGCGCGCCGGCATGGTGGAGGAGACCGCCGACTTCGTGCTCGACATCGAGTGCGACCTGGGCGGTGATCCGCTGACGGTCCACCTCGACACCACCGGCGACGGCTTCGCCGCGAGCGTCGCGGCGGCGGGGCGGCGGCTCGGTCTGGCACGGCCACAGGTCACGGCCGCCAACGAGGCGCCCACCCTGTGCACCTGGTACTCCTTCCACCAGGACCTGGACGCGCGCGAACTCGACCGCGAGCTGCGGATCGCCGGCACGCTGGGGTTCGGCACGCTGATCGTCGACGACGGCTGGCAGACCCCCGACACCGAGCGCGGCTACGGCTCGTGCGGCGACTGGCGCGTCGAGCCCGCCAAGGTGCCCGACGCCCCGGCCCTGGTCGACCGGGCCCTGACGCTGGGTCTGCGGACCGTGTGGTGGATCGGGACGCCGTTCGTCGGCTACCGCTCCCGGGCGTACCGCGAGGCGTTCCTCCCGACGATCGACGACGAGCCCGCGATGGAGGCGTCCGTGCTCGACCCGCGCTCCCCGCGGGCGCGCCGGCACCTCGTCGAGCGGGTGGCCGAGCTGATGCGCTCCTCCGGCGCCCACGGGCTCAAGCTCGACTTCCTGGAGCGGTTCGCCACCGCCCGCGACGCCCCCGCGCCCGCCGACGCCGACCACCCGGATGCGACGGCCGGGGGCCTGGCGCTGCTGACGGAGCTCGCGCGGACCGTCGAGGAGGTCCGCCCGGACGCCATGCTGGAGTTCCGCGAGCCCTACGTGTCGCCGTCCACCATCCGCACGGCGACGATGATCCGCGTCGCGGACTGCCCGCTGAGCCCGTCGCAGAACAGGCGAGGCATCGTCTCCATGCGCCTGGCGACCTCCGGCGTGGCCGTCCACAGCGACCCGATCATGTGGTCGCCCTCGGACAGCCCGGAGCGGATCGCCCAGCACCTGCTGGCCGCGCTGTTCGGGGTGCCGCAGGTGTCGGTGCGCCTGGCCGAGCAGCGGGACAGCGCCGTGGACGTGCTCCGGCACTGGCTGGCGTTCTGGCGGCGGCACGCGCGCGTCCTGCTCCACGGGGAGCTGGCGGTCACCGGCGTCGCCGCCGGCTACACGGTCGTCCGGGCGGCCGGCGGCGGCCGCGTCATCTCCGTGCGGTACGCCGATGTGCTGGTGCCCGTGCCGGGCGGCGAGTGGACCGAGTGGCACCTGGCCAACGGTGGCGAGGACGGCGTGACGTTGCACGACGACTCGGGCGGCGCGTTCGACATCGCGACCCACGACTGCCGCGGCCGGCCGGTCGGCCGGCTCACCGGCGTCGACCTCGCGCTGCGCACCCTCGCCGTGCCGGCGGGCGGGCGCGCCCTGATCCGGCGGCACCCGGCCGGCTAGCAATCTGCAACTGGAGTACTAGTACTCCAGTTGCAGATTGCTATCTGCGCTGGTCAGAGGTGGGTTTCTGAGTGTACTCGGTTGATGGGCCGTCAGTGAGGCCGAGTTCGTGACCTTGGGTGCGGCGGTGGCGTTGTGCTGGTCGT
>NZ_JBQQCA010000072.1:0-30679 GCF_052246635.1 Streptomyces sp. 6N223
CTCCGGCGGTGGTCGGCGGTCCGAACCCGCCGGTCGGTGGTGGTGGGGTGCCGGGAGGGACGACGGCGGTGGGGGTCCAGCCCGGGGGTGCGGCGGCGGGCTCCTCGGAGTCCAGCAGGCCGACGGCCTGGCGGCCGAGCCCGGCGAGGAGCGAGGAGGGCAGCCACGGATCGGGCACCGGCTTCCCGAGCCGGATGCTCTGCCCGGCGTCGTCCCAGAGGTCGCCTTCGGCGGTGTACGCCAGGAGTTGGTCGAGGGTCGGGCGGGCGGTGGGGTGGGGGGCGAGGCAGGCGGTGATGAGCTCGCGGTGGCGGTCGGGGAGGCCGGACAGGTCCTTCTCGTCCTGGATGATGCGCAGCATCAACACGTGCATGGCGCTGTCGGGGTTGCCGAACGGGGAGCGGCCGGTGGCGGCGAAGGCCAGCACGGAGCCGAGGCAGAAGATGTCGGAGGCGGCGGTGAGGGGCTCGCCCCGGCACTGCTCGGGGGACATGAAGCCGGGGGAGCCGACGACGGCTCCGGTGCGGGTCAGGGCGCTGGTGGCGTCGGCGGTGGCGCCGGCGGCGCGGGCGATGCCGAAGTCGATCACACGCGGGCCGTCGATCGTCACCAGCACGTTGGAGGGCTTGAGGTCGCGGTGGATGAGCCCGGCGGCATGGATGTCGCGCAGCGCGCGTGTGAGGCCGTTGGCGAGGGCCAGGACCGAGCGCTCCGGCAGCGGCCCGTGGAGGGCGGCGACGACCTCGTGCAGCGAGGGTCCGGCGACGTAGCCGGTGGCGACCCACGGCGTTTCGGCTTCCAGATCGGCGTCCAGGACGGGTGCGGTCCAGTCGCCGCCGATGCGGCGGGCGGCGTCGACCTCGTTGCGGAAGCGCTGGCGGAACTCGGGCTGCCGGGCCAGCTCGGGCAGCACGAGTTTGAGCGCGACGGTGCGCCCGCGCGGGGAGCGCGCGACGTAGACCTGTCCCATGCCGCCCTCGCCGAGCTTGCCGACGAGCCGGTAGGCGCCGATGGTCTGTGGGTCCTGTGGCCCGAGTGCCTTCATGTGGTGTGTTTCCTCCCCGTGCCTCCGGCTGGTGAGCATATGCGGAGGCACGCGTCCCCCTTGCCGGGGGAGGGGACGCTGTTCTGGCCCTGGCCGGTTTCCGCCTACGCAGAACTACGCAACGCAGGCCCGGCACAGGCGCAGGCTCTCGGCGATGACCGCCTCGACGAGGTCGGTGTCCGAGGCCACGTGGACCAGGTAGTCCGCCGAGCCGTGCATCGCGTTGTAGAGCAGCACCGCCGTGGCGTGCGGCGAGGCCAGACGGAACGCCCCGGCCGCGGTCCCCGCCTCCAGCAGCTCCCGGAGCTGCGCGGCGTGCGCGTTGGCGGCCGAGTCGGCCGCGTTGCCGTGCACATCGGCCGGGATACCGGGGCTCGGGTGGAGGAAGAGCGCGTCGTGCAGGCGGGCGTTCGCCAGGTAGCCGCGCAGGCCGGACTCCATCCAGCGCAGCAGCCGCCCGAGCCAGTCGTCCGCCGGCAGCTCGCCGAGCTCGGCGGCCTGACGGGCGGTCAGCTCCACCACGAACCGCTCGCGGAGCGCGTCGAGCAGCTGCTCCTTGGAGCGGAAGTAGAGGTAGAAGGTCCCCTTCGCGACCTGCGCCCCCGCCGTGACCTCGTCCACGGTGAGCGCGGCGACGCCCTTGTTCTCGACGATCCGCATGGCCGCGTCCAGCAGGTCGCCCCGGCGCCGCTCCGGGGCGGTGGTGCGAGGTCGTCTCATGCCGCGCACTCTTTCACATCGACGGCGGATTGTTTCCGGAAACGGTTTTCAGTAAGGTGACTGACGGTCAGTCGTTCAGTCGGTCAATCCGTGAGTCAGTCAGTCAGTGAGTGAGAGGGAGGCGGAGGCACATGCTCGTGCAACGAAACCTGCTGAGGCTCGTGCGCCCGGTCAGAGGGCTGGTCGCGGCGAGCGTGGGCCTGGCGTTGCTGATCACCGGCGCCCGCGTGGCGCAGGCGCTGCTGCTGGCCCACGTGGTCCTCGGCGTCGCCGTGGAGGGCGACGACCTCGCCTCGCTCGCCGGACCCCTGTGGTGGCTGGCCGCCGTCATCGCCGCCCGCGCCACGCTCGTCTGGCTGGCCGAGGCGCTGGCCGCCCGGACCGCGCACGCCACCAAGAAGCACGTCCGGGACCGGGTCTACGCCCGGCTGATGGAGCTCGGCCCCGGCTACGCGGCCCTCCACCGCAGCGGCACCGTGAGGGCGGCGGTCGTCGACGCCGTCGAGAGCCTGGAGGTGTACAACGCCCGCTACCTCCCCGCGCTCCTCCACGCCCTCACCGCACCCCTCGCCGTCCTGGCGTTCCTGCTCGCCGAGGCCCCCTGGCTGGCGCTCATCGGGCTGGCCGGAGCGGCGTTCTCCGTCGTCGCACCCGCCCTCTTCATGCGCTGGTACAGCGACCGCAGCGACCGCGTCTGGGCCGAGATCGGCGCCTTCGACGCGGAGTTCACCGACACCGTGCAGGGACTCCCGACGCTCAAGGCGTTCGGCGCCTCCGCCCGCCGCCGCGCCTTCCTCGCCGATCTCGCCGAGCGGGTCCGCCGCGTCAGCATGGGCGAGCTGCGGATCGGGCTGCTCAACGCCTCGCTCCAGCGGCTCGGCACGCTGGGCGCCGCCTCCGCCGTGCTGATCGCCGCCGCCGTCTCCGTCACCGACGGCGGCGTGGCACCCTTCGCCGCCGTCCTCGTGATCTTCCTGACCGGCGAGGTGTTCCGGCCGCTGGACGACCTCGGCGCCCTCGTCCACGAGGCGATGGGCGGCGTCGGCGCCGCCACCAGGGTCGCCGGCATCCTCGACGCCGAGGACCCCACCCCGGCCCCGCGCGACCCGCGCCCGGCCGGGCGGCTGGCGCCCACGGTGGCGTTCGAGGGCGTCACCCTCACCTACCCCGGCCGCGACGACCCCGCGCTGCGTGAGGTCTCCTTCACGGCCGGGGCCGCCGCCCGCCTCGCCGTCGTCGGCCCCTCGGGCTCCGGCAAGACCACACTGGTCTCGCTGATGCTGCGCTTCCTCGACCCGGAGGCCGGCACCGTCCGCGTCGGCGGGCGCGACGTGCGCGAGCTGGACCCGGACGAGCTGCGCGCCATGTTCGCCGTGGTCTCCCAGGACACCTACCTCTTCCACGGCACCATCGGCGAGAACATCGCGCTCGGCCGCCCCGGCGCCTCCCGGGAGCAGGTGCGCCAGGCCGCGCGCGCGGCGGGCGTGGCGGCGTTCATCGAGGAACTGCCCCACGGGTACGACACCCCCGTCGGCGAGCGCGGCCTCCAGCTCTCGGGCGGGCAGCGGCAGCGCATCGCCATCGCCCGCGCCGTGCTCAAGGACGCCCCCGTCCTCGTGCTCGACGAGGCGACCTCGGCCGTCGACGCCGCCGGCGAGGCCGCCATCCAGCAGGCCCTCGACGCCGTCTCCCGGGGCCGCACCACCATCACCATCGCCCACCGGCTGTCCACCGTGCGGGACGCCGACGAGATCCTCGTGCTCGCCGGGGGCCGGATCGCCGACCGGGGCACCCACGAGGCACTGCGCCAACGCCAGGGCCTGTACGCCGAACTGATAGCCGCGCAGCGCTGAGGAATCCGGAGGAGCCACCACCATGAGCCACGCCCACGCCGACGCCGACGCCCACGACGACGACCGGGCGGCCCCCGCCCCTGCCCCCGTCCACCCGCGCCCGCTCCGCGGCCTGCTGCCGTACCTGCTCAGCCGCCGCCGCGCCTTCGCCCGCGTCGTCGCCTCCGGGATCGTGCTCTCCGCCAGCACCATCGCCGCCGCCGGAACCGGCGCCTGGCTGATCGGCGGCGCCGTGACCGGCGAGCCGCTCGCCACCCTCGCACCGCGCATCGCCTGGCTCGTCGCCCTGACGGCGACCGCCCTCGTCAGCGTCTGGTGGCAGAGCGAGACCGGCCACGACTGGGCGTTCCGCCTGCTGCGCGAGCTGCGCATCAGGATCTTCGACGGCCTCGAACGCGCCACCCCCGGCCGGATCCTCGGCAAGCGCACCGGCGACCTGGCCTCCACCGCCGTCAACGACGTCAACACCACCGAGCTGTTCTTCGCCCACGTCGCCGGCGACTACGTCGGCGCCGTCGTCGTCTCGCTCGCCACGCTCGGCGTCATCGCCGCGCTCGCGCCGCCCGCCGCGCTCGTCGCCGCCGTGCTGATGGCGCTGGTCGCCGTCGTGCCCTTCGCGCTGGCGAGGCGCGCCGCCGAGGAGGGGCGGGCGATGCGGGCCGAACTCGGCAATCTCAACGCCGAGGCGCTCGACGGCGTTCAGGGGCTGCGCGAACTGACCGTCTTCGGCCAGGGCCGGGCCTACCGGGAGCGGATCCTGCGCCGCACCGACGAGCTCAACGAGCACCAGCGGCGTTACGCCCGGCGCTCCGGAGCGGAGCGCGCCGCGACCGAGCTGCTGCTCGCCGCCGGAATGCTGCTCACCCTCGTCGCCACCGTCCGCGAGGTGGACGCGGGCGCCCTGGAGCCGGCGCTGGCCCCCGTGGTGATGGTGCTCACCGTCGCCAGCCTCGGGCCGATCGCCGCCGTCTCCGCCTCCGCCCGTACCATCGGCGAGGTGCGGGCCGCGGCCGCCCGCGTGCTGGCCATCACCGAGTACCCCGCGCAGGTCCCGGAGGCGCCCGGCCACGGTGACGGCGGCGGCGCCGCGCCGCCGCCGCCCGCCGACGCCACCGTGCGGTTCGAGGACGTCCGCTTCGGCTACGCCCCCGACCGGCCGCCCGTGCTCGACGGGGTCTCCTTCACCATCGCGCCCGGCCAGAGCCTTGCCCTCGTCGGCGCCTCCGGCGCGGGCAAGAGCACCTGCGCCCACCTGCTGCTGCGGTTCTGGGACCCCGGCTCCGGGCGCATCACCCTCGGCGGGCGGGAGCTGCGCACGCTCCCGACGGCCGAGCTGCGCCGCCTCGTCAGTCTCGTCCCCCAGGACGTCTACCTCTTCAACGCCTCGATCCGCGACAACATCCGCCTCGGCCGCCCCGAGGCGAGCGAGGAGGAGGTCCGGGCCGCCGCGTGCCAGGCCCACGCCGGCGCCTTCATCGAGGAGCTGCCCGAGGGATACGACACGCGGTGCGGCGAACGCGGCGCGGCCCTCTCCGGCGGGCAGCGGCAGCGCATCGCACTGGCGCGAGCCCTGCTCACGCGGTCGCCCGTACTCGTCCTGGACGAGGCGGTCTCACAGCTCGACACGGCGAGCGAGGCGGCGATCAACAGCGCGCTGGCCGAGGCCCGCGCCTCGCGCGCGCTGCTGGTCATCGCGCACCGGCTGTCGACGATCCGCACGGCGGACCGCGTGGCGCTGCTGCGGGAGGGTCGCGTGGTGGCGGCGGGGACGCACGAGGAGCTGCTCGGCAGTAGCCCGGCGTACCGGGAGCTGCTGGCCACGCAGCAGGTCCATGCGCAGGCGTAGGGCGCGGCCGCGGCCGTTACGGCAGCTCCAGCGTCCAGATCGCCGAGTCGCCGTAGAGGCTGTAGTTCGTGTACTCCAGGTCGACGAAGCCCGCGTCCGCGGGGACGGCGTATCCGAGGTCACCGGTCATCTGGCGTCCGGGCAGCAGGGTGCCGCTGAGGCTGTACTCCAGGCCGTCGTCGTAGATCTGCTCCACCGTCGTGCCGCTCTCCCCGGCCCGTGCCGTCAGGCTGAGGAAGACGTCGATGCTCTCCTCGCCGTTGTTCTCCACGGTGACGGTCGTCATGTACGCGCCGTCGCCCGGCTGCATGCCGATGGCGTACTCGCCCGGCGTGAACTCCGTCAGCCCCGAGATGGTGATCGTCAGGCCGCTCTCGTACTGGGCGGTCTCGCCCGGGCCGAAGTTGTAGGTGGTGCCCTCGCCGTCCCCGTACTCGCCCTCGTCGCGCAGCAGGCCGTCGTCGGTGGTCTCCTCGCCCGTGTCCGTGGGGTCCGCCGTCACGTCGTCCGCCGACGGCTGCGAGTCGTCGGCCGCGTCGTCGTTCTGGTCCTGGTCCTGCGTCTGCGCGGTGGTCCGGGAGTCCGCCTCGTCGCTCTTGTCGTCGTCCGAGCCGCCCGAGGAGCTGATCACGGCCACCGCGACGATCACCGCGACCACGGCGACGCAGGCGGCGATGATCAGCGGCATCGCGTTACGCCGCCCGCCGCCCGGCTGGCCGGGGCCAGGACCGGGACCGTAGCCCACGGGCGGCAGCGGCGTTCCCACCGGATGCGGCGTCGGCGCCCCGAACCCGCCGGCCGGCGCCGGCGCCGGGGCGTACGGGGACGGCGTCGCGCCCGGCTGCGGCGTGCCGTACGCCGGCGGCGGGGCCGTCATCGTCGGCGGGGGCGGCGAGGGCGGCATGGTGGGGGCGTTCGGCGGGTGCGCGGCGTTCGGCTGCGGGGTGGCGACGGGCTCCTCTGAGTCCAGCAGCCCCACGGCCTGGCGGCCGAGGCGGGCGATCAGCGCGGCGGGCAGCCACGGCTCGGCCTCCTGGAGATGCCACAGGTCGACGTCGGAGGTGAGCGTCAGCAGCCGGTCCAGGCCGGGGCGGGCCGCCGGGTCGGGGGCCAGGCACGCCTCGATCAGGCCGCGCAGCCGGTCGGGGATGCCCGACAGGTCCTTCTCGTTCTGGATGATGTGGAGCATCAGGACGTGCATCGCGCTGTCCGGGTTGCCGAACGGCGTGCGCCCGGTGGCGGCGAAGGCGAGGACCGAGCCGAGGCAGAAGACGTCGGAGGCGGCGGTGAGCTGCTCGCCCCGGCACTGCTCGGGCGACATGAAGCCGGGCGAGCCGACGACCGCGCCGGTGCGGGTGAGGGCGTTGGACCCGGCTTCGGCCGCGCCGGCGGCGCGGGCGATGCCGAAGTCGATGACGCGGGGGCCGTCGATCGTCACCAGGACGTTGGAGGGCTTGAGGTCGCGGTGGATCAGGCCGGCGCCGTGGATGTCGCGCAGCGCGCGGACCAGTCCGTTGGCGAGGGCGAGGCCGGAGTGCTCCGGGAGCGGGCCGTGGCTGCCCGCGACCACCTCGTGGAGGGAGGGGCCGGCGACGTAGCCGGTGGCGACCCAGGGCGTGTCGGCGTCGAGATTGGCGTCCAGCACGGGGGCGGTCCACGCACCGCCGATGCGGCGGGCGGCCTCCACCTCGTTGCGGAACCGCTGCCGGAACTCCGGCTGCCGGGCCAGCTCCGGCAGCACCAGCTTCAACGCGACCGTGCGCCCGCGCGCCGAGCGCGCGACGTACACCTGCCCCATGCCGCCCTCGCCGAGCCTTCCGACGAGCCGGTACTCCCCTATGGACTGCGGGTCCTGCGGTCCGAGCGGCTTCATCCCCTGTTTTCCCTCCCCGTCCCCGTGTGCCTGCCGCCGTGCAGGCTCGACGAGGATACGCCGACGGGCGCCCAACGCCCGTGCGGGGTAAGAGACGGTGCCTGAACCGTGACGGTTCCGGAGTGGGAGTCCTGAGGTCCGGGTCGGGGCCGTAGCGGCCGGGACCCGGACCGTGGCTGCTCCCCCGCCAGGATTTGAACCTGGACAATGGGAACCAAAATCCCATGTGCTGCCAATTACACCACGGGGGATAAATTGGGCATATTGCCCTGTTGGTGAGAGCGTTACGCCAGTCCCAACACTATGCCAGCCCACCACCCTTCGATGCGGCGGTATGAGGTCGGCGCTGTCCAGGACGTCCCCCTCCCGCCCGTCCAACTCCTCTCAGAACCCCCCTGAAAAGGTGTGGACCGCGCCCGTAGGCTGTCGTCATGAGTGCGTCGGGGGCGGCCGTGGAGGGGCGGGGGTTCGCGCTGCTGTGGTGGCGGCAGCGGCGCAGTGTCGTGCTGGATGTCGCGCTCGCCCTGCTGTCCGCCGCGGAGTGCGGGGCCCAGGCGGTGGGCTTCGCGGACCGGACCGGGCTGCCCGTCGGCCCGGTGCTGGTGCTGGGGATCGTCGCGGGGTCGACGCTGGTGGTGCGGCGGCAGTGGCCGCTGGCCGTGATGATGGTGTCGATCGCGGTGGTGCCGGCGCAGATGGGCTGGATGCTGGCGTTGGTCGGTTTCTACACCCTCTCCTCCACCGAGGCCCCGCGCCGGGTGATCGGTGCGCTGGCGGGCATGGAGGGGCTGGGGGTGATCATCGTCACCTACCTGGTCATGGAGAGCGACCCCGATCTGCAGGAGCAGGGGCTGCCGGCGTGGTTCACCCCGCTGGTCTCGGCGCTGTTCGGCATTGCCGCGGTGGTGCCGCCGGTGCTGCTCGGGATGTACGTGCGGGCGCGGCGGCGGCTGGTGGAGTCGCTGCGGGACAGGGCCGACGGCCTGGAGCGGGAGCTGGTGCTGCTGGCGGACCGGGCGGAGGAGCGGGCGCACTGGGCGCGCGGCGAGGAGCGGCGCCGTATCGCGCGGGAGATGCACGACGTGGTGGCGCACCGGGTGAGTCTGATGGTGGTGCACGCGGCGGCGTTGCAGGCGGTGGCGCGCAAGGACCCGGAGAAGGCGGCGCGCAACGCGGCGTTGATCGGGGACATGGGGCGGCAGGCGTTGATGGAGCTGCGGACGATGCTGGGGGTGCTGCGGGGGACGACGGCGTCGGCGTCGGCCGGGGCGGGCGGCGGTGGTGGCGCGGCGGCGGCCTCCTCGCGGCTGGCGGAGATCGCGGTCTCGGCGAGCGCGGGCGGGGGAGCGGGAGCGGACGCCGGCGCGGGCGGGCGTGGGGGCGCCACGGCTGAGGCGTCGGGCGTGGCGGGCGTCGCGGAGCGGGCCGGGCCGGAGGAGGGCGAGGGGCCGTGCCTGGCGGAGGTGGCGTCGCTGGTGGAGCAGTCGCGGGCGGCGGGGATGGCGGTGGAGCTGAGCGTGGAGGGGGAGCCGCGCGGGTACGCCGGGCCGGTGGAGGCGACGGCGTACCGGGTGGTGCAGGAGGCGCTGACGAACGTGCACAAGCATGCGGCGGGCGCGGCGGCGCGGGTGCGGCTGGCGCACCGGGAGGGGGAGGTGGCGGTGCTGGTGCAGAACGAGCCGCCGCCGTCCTCGCCGTCGGAGGGCGCGCGGGCGGCGCGGCTGCCCAGCGGGGGGAACGGGCTGGTGGGGATGCGGGAGCGGGTGCTGGCGCTGGGGGGTGGCTTCGTGTCGGGGCCGCTGGACGGCGGTGGCTTCCGGGTGTCGGCGGTGATTCCGGACCGGGGCGCCCGTGGGTGAGGCCGGGGCGGGTGAGGCTGGGGCGGGTGAGACCGGGACCGGGACCGGTCCGCGGCTGTTCGGGTGGGAGTTCGCGGCTGACCCGTATCCGGCGTACGCCTGGTTGCGGGAGAACGCCCCCGTGCACCGAGCGGTGCTGCCGAGCGGGGTCGCGGCGTGGCTGGTGACGCGGTACGAGGACGCGCGGCGGGCGCTGGCCGACCCGCGGCTGAGCAAGGACCCGCGACGGCACTCCCCGGACGCCCATGAGCTGGGCCGCGTCGGCATCCCGGGTGAGCGCAGCGCGAACCTGTTCACGCACCTGCTGAACATCGACCCGCCGGACCACACGCGGCTGAGGCGGCTGGTGTCGAAGGCGTTCACGCCGCGGCGGGTGGCGGCGTTCGAGCCGCGGGTGCGGGAGCTGACGGCGCGGCTGGTGGACGGCTTCGCGTCGCGCGGCTCGGCGGATCTGATCGAGGAGTTCGCCTTCCCGCTGCCGGTGTACGCCATCTGCGACCTGCTCGGGGTGCCGCGCGCGGACCAGGAGGACTTCCGGGAGTGGGCCGGGATGATGCTGCACGCGCAGGGGCGGCGGGGCGGGGTGGGGCGTTCGGTGAAGCGGATGCGGGCGTACCTGGGGGAGCTGATCCACCGCAAGCGGGCGGAGGGCGCCGAGGGCGGGGAGAGGGCTGGGGGCGGGGACCTGATCTCGGGGCTGATCCGGGCCTCCGACCACGGGGAGCACCTGACGGAGGAGGAGGCGGCGGCGATGGCGTTCATCCTCCTCTTCGCGGGCTTCGAGACGACGGTGAACCTGATCGGGAACGGGATGCTGGCGCTGCTGCGCAACCCGGGCGAGCTGGCGCGGCTGCGGGCGGCCGTGGCGGCCGACGGGGACGAGGCGCCGCTGCTGGTGTCGGGGGTGGAGGAGCTGCTGCGGTACGACGGGCCGGTGGAGGTGGCGACGTGGCGCTTCGCGGACGAGCCGCTGACGCTGGGCGGGCAGGCCGTGGAGCGGGGGGAGGCGGTGCTGGTGGTGCTGGCGGCGGCGGACCGGGATCCGGAGCGGTTCGGCGGCGACGCCGACGTGCTGGATCTCGGGCGGCGGGACAATCCGCACCTGGGATACGGGCACGGCATCCACTACTGCCTGGGCGCGCCGCTGGCGCGGCTCGAAGGGCGGCTGGCGCTCGGGGCGTTGCTGCGCAGGTTGCCCGATGTCCGGCTTGCGGTGGATGAGGGTGATCTGCGGTGGCGTGGCGGGCTCATTATGCGAGGGCTTCGGTCACTGCCGGTGGAGTTCGCGGCGGAGGGTGTGACGCAGCGTCAGTGATCGCGATCGATGTGATCTGGGCGTGATATCTGCGCGATCTCCTTGTGATGCGCGGGCGCGCGGGCTAGGTTCTGCCGTCAATGCGCCCAACTCCGCGCCATCGAAGAGAGGTCAGTGGATGATGTCCGGAACCGGCCGTCACCGTCGCCCCAGGCAGGCCCCCGCGTTTCTCCTCACGGCGGGGGTGACCGGCGCGGGCATGGCCCTGCCGCTGCTGGGAACGGGCTCGGGCTCGGCACAGGCGGTCAGCGACGAGACGTGGGACGCGGCGGCCGAGTGCGAGTCGGGCGGGCTGTGGAGCGCGAACGACGGCAGCGGCTACTACGGCGGCTTCCAGCTCACGATGCGGATATGGGAGGAGTACGGCGGCCAGGAGTTCGCCGCCCGCCCCGACCTGGCGAGCCGCGACCAGCAGATCATGGTCGCGGAACGCATGCTGGCCGACCAGGGGCACGAGGCCCTGCCGGGCTGCGCCCTGATGTCCGGCCTGTGGCGGGAGTACCGCGAGGAGCGGGACGGGTCCGGCGGCGGGCAGGCCGGGGGCGCGGGCGAGGCGGGCGCCGAGGAGTGCCCGGCCGGCGTCGGCGGCGACTCGTCGTCCCTCGGCTCAGGCGCCGCCGGACTCTCCGGCGTGACGCAGGACGCGGAGGACGCGGCGGGCACCGGAACCACCGACGGAGCTTCCGGCGGCAGCGGCCTGCTCGGCGGCAGCGGGCTCCTCGGCGAGGCCGACGGCACGGATGGCGCCGACGCCTCCGGCGGCGCCGACTCCGGGAGTTGTGCCGATGACGCCGAGGCCCCGGGTGATGCGGAGGGCGCCGGGGATCCCGAGGGCGGCGGCACCGATGCCTCCGGTGGCGCCGGGGACGACGCCACGCCCCCGGAAGGCGCCGACGCCTCTGGAGACGGTGAGAACGCCGGTGAGACCGCCGGTGGCGCCGGTGACGCGGGAACCAGCCCGGGGGCCGACGGCACCGGCACCGGGCCCGGTCAAGGCGCCGACGCGGGCGACGGTGGGGGCGACGGCCCGGACGCCGGGACCGCCGGGCCGTCCGCCGAGGACGGCGCCGGCGCGTATCGTCACGGCACGGGCGGCCGGCACCGCGGCGCGCCCGATCCCGCCGAGGAGCGCGGCTACGCCGTCGGCCGCGGCGACACGCTCTCCGGCATCGCCGCCGCGTTCGGGCTGCCGGGTGGCTGGGCCGCGCTCTACCAGGAGAACAAAACGGTCATTGGCGACGATCCCGACCATATACTCCCGGGCCAGCGGCTGGACTTGACCGTTACGGGACGTTAGCTCCAGGGGTGTCAGAGCGATTTCACATGCGATCCGGTGTGACCATCATCTCGTCCTCCGGTGGGTGTGTCCGACAGTTCCCCCGTGCCCACATCCCCGCTGACCTGCGCCGATTGGCAGTTCTAACCGTCAAGTGCCCCCTTTTCGCATGATCTTGATCGTTCTTGAACCGTTAGCTCCGGTGTGTCTAGTGTCCCGAGCGCCCGGCACCGTGCCGGGCGTCCGGGCCGCCACGCCGAGTCCTGCCGCCGGCCCACCTGAACTATCAACGCGCCACCACCGCAGGCAGGAGCGGGGGACCCGCCACGCGCCACGCGCGTGGACGCCGTTCGAGCCCATCGAGCGGCTGGGGTGAAGCCGAGGCGGCGGAACGCACCCGCGTACCGCCCGTCCCGGCCGGGCCACTCACCGGCCCGAACCCGACAGCTCACCTCGTAGGCGTCGGTGAGAAGGAACGTCATGCTGTTCACGGGCAAGGGCCGTCACCGCCGTCCGTCCAAGTCATCCCGCATCGTCGCGGCAGCCGGCGTCACCGGGGCCGCGGTCGCGATTCCCTTCATGGCCGCCGGCAGTGCCGAGGCCGCCTCCGTCGAGACCTGGGACGCCGTCGCGGAGTGCGAGTCCAGCGGCGACTGGTCGATCAACACCGGCAACGGCTTCTACGGCGGCCTGCAGTTCACCCAGTCGAGCTGGGAGGCGGCCGGCGGCACGCAGTACGCCGCCCGCGCCGACCTCGCCACCAAGGACCAGCAGATCGCCGCCGCCGAGGTGCTGCTCTCCATGCAGGGCCCGGGCGCCTGGCCGGTCTGCGGTCCCCAGGCCGGCCTGACCGCCGGCAGCGAGGCTCCCGCGATCGACCCGTCCGGGACCGGCGCCGTCGAGGCCCCGGCCGAGCCGGAGCAGGAGGCCCCGGTGCAGTCGTCCGGGTCCGGCTCCGGCTACACGGTGGCCGCGGGCGACACCCTGTCGTCCATCGCCGCCGCCCACGGCACCACCTGGGAGCAGGTCTACGCCGACAACGAGTCCGTCATCGGCGGCGACCCCAACCTGATCTACCCGGGCCAGGAGCTGAGCCTCTGAGCCGATCGGCCACTTCATTACCCGGATGACCCGGTGCGGGGCGTTCACGCGCCCTGCACCGGGTTTTCTTCCGCGATTAAACAAAAACGGCGTGCACCTGGCGGGTAGGGGCCGACGCCCGGCCCCGGGCCGGTTAGGCTCTCACCCGGACCACCTGACCCGTCAGCCGTACCCGTAAGGAGACCCTCGTGTCGTCCATCGACGTCGTCGTAGCCCGGGAGATCCTCGACTCGCGAGGCAATCCGACGGTCGAGGTCGAGATCCACCTCGACGACCACAGCCGAGGCCGCGCCGCCGTGCCCTCCGGCGCCTCCACCGGGGCGTTCGAGGCACTGGAGCTGCGCGACGGAGACTCCGGCCGCTACCAGGGCAAGGGCGTGGAGAAGGCGGTCCTGGCCGTCAGCGAGCAGATCGGCCCGGAGCTCGTCGGCTACGACGCCACCGAGCAGCGCCTGATCGACCAGGCGATGCTGGACCTCGACGCCACCGCCGACAAGTCGGCGCTGGGCGCGAACGCCATCCTGGGCGTCTCCCTCGCCGTGGCGCACGCCGCCGCCGAGTCCCGCGACCTGCCGCTCTTCCGCTACCTCGGCGGGCCCAACGCCCACCTGCTGCCCGTGCCGATGATGAACATCCTCAACGGCGGCGCCCACGCGGACTCCAACGTCGACATCCAGGAGTTCATGATCGCGCCCATCGGCGCCGAGTCATTCTCCGAGGCGGTGCGCTGGGGCGCGGAGATCTACCACACGCTGAAGTCCGTGCTGAAGAAGCGGCAGCTGGCCACCGGCCTGGGCGACGAGGGCGGCTTCGCGCCGAACCTCGGCTCCAACCGCGAGGCGCTCGACCTGATCGTCGAGGCCATCCAGAAGGCGGGCTACACGCCGGGCCAGGACATCGCGCTCGCGCTGGACGTCGCCGCGACCGAGTTCCACAAGGACGGCTCCTACGTCTTCGAGGGCACCTCCCGCACCGCCGCCGAGATGACCTCCTACTACGCCGAGCTGGCGCAGGCCTACCCGCTGGTGTCCATCGAGGACCCGCTGAGCGAGGAGGACTGGGAGGGCTGGCAGACGCTGACCGCGCAGCTCGGCGACCGGCTCCAGATCGTCGGCGACGACCTGTTCGTCACCAACCCCGAGCGGCTCCAGCGCGGCATCGACTCCAAGGCCGCCAACGCCCTGCTGGTGAAGGTGAACCAGATCGGCTCCCTGACCGAGACCCTGGACGCCGTCGAGCTGGCGCAGCACAACGGCTTCGCGTGCATGATGTCCCACCGCTCCGGCGAGACCGAGGACGTCACGATCGCCGACCTGGCCGTCGCCACCAACTGCGGCCAGATCAAGACCGGTGCCCCGGCCCGCTCGGAGCGGGTGGCCAAGTACAACCAGCTCATGCGCATCGAGGAGATCCTCGACGACGCGGCCGTGTACGCCGGCCGCACGGCGTTCCCGAGGTTCAAGGGCTGAGCGGCACCCCGGCGCCCCACCGCGCCGCGCCGCGCCACGGGAGGTGACATGGCCGCCGAACGCGAGCGCTTCAGCACGACCACGCGCCTGCGGGCCCTGGGCTCGCAGGCCGCCGAGCGCGTCTACCGCGCGCAGAACCGGCGGCTGCGCCGCCCCCCGCGCCGTACCCGGCTCACCGGGCGGGCGGCGCTGCTGGCGCTCGTCGTCTGCGGGCTGATCGTCGCCCTGGCGTATCCGCTGCGGCAGTACATCGCGCAGCGCGCCGACATCGCCGAGCAGCGCGGCGAGGCGGACGCGGCGCGGGAGCGGGTGGAGGAGCTGCGGGACATCAAGGCGCGCTGGGAGGATCCTGCGTTCGTGGAGCGGCAGGCGCGCGAGCACTTGCAGTACGTGCGGCCAGGGGAGATCGGCTACCTGCTGCCGGAGGGCCCGTACGCCCGGGACAGCGGCCAGGGCGGGGACAATGACCTGGAGACCCGGCGCCTCCAGGACAGCGAGGCCGCCGAGGACCGCCCCTGGTACGACAACTTCTGGGACGGCATCGACCAGGCGGACCAGCAGGACCAGCAGGCGGACGAGGCAGACCAGGCAGACCAGGCAGACCAGGCAGACCCCACACGGTGAACCGACCCACGAACCAGCCCATGGAACCCGCGACCCCCGCCGACGCCGCCGCCGTCGCGGCCCAGCTCGGCCGCCCGCCGCGCGGGCTGCGCGCGGTCGCCCACCGCTGCCCGTGCGGCAACCCGGACGTGGTGGAGACCTCGCCACGCCTGCCCGACGGTACGCCGTTCCCCACCACCTACTACCTGACCTGCCCACGCGCCGCCTCGGCCGTGGGCACGCTGGAGTCCAGCGGCCTGATGCGGGAGATGACGGCCCGCCTCGCCGAGGACCCCGAGCTGGCCGCGGCGTACCGGGCCGCGCACGAGGACTACATCGCGCGCCGCGACGCCATCGAGGTGCTGCCCGGCTTCCCCAGCGCGGGCGGCATGCCGGGCCGCGTCAAGTGCCTGCACGTGCTGGTCGCGCACGCGCTGGCGGCCGGTCCCGGCGTGAACCCGCTGGGCGACGAGACGCTCGCCAGGCTGCCGGAGTGGTGGCGCAAGGGCCCGTGCGTCAGCATCGGCGAAGAAGCCGGAGAGGAACGGGAAGAGAGCGCATGACGGCGACTGCCGCCGCCGCGATCGACTGCGGCACCAACTCCATCCGCCTGCTGATCGCCGAGGCCGACCCCGCCACCGGCGTGCTGACCGACCTCGACCGGCGCATGGAGATCGTCCGCCTCGGCCAGGGCGTCGACCGCACCGGGCGGCTCGCCCCCGAGGCCCTGGACCGCACCTTCGCGGCCTGCCGCCGCTACGCCGACGCGATCCGCGCCCACGGCATCCCGCCCGAGCGGATCCGCTTCGTCGCCACCTCAGCCTCCCGCGACGCCGAGAACCGCGAGGACTTCACGCGCGGCGTCAAGGAGATCCTCGGCACCGTGCCGGAGGTGATCACGGGCGAGGAGGAGGCCGAGCTGTCCTTCACCGGCGCCACCCGAGAGCTGGCCGGGCGGCCCGGGATCGACCCGCCGCACCTGGTGGTGGACATCGGCGGCGGCTCCACGGAGTTCGTGCTGGGCGACGGCCGTGTCCGGGCCGCCCGCAGCGTGGACATCGGCTGCGTCCGGCTCACCGAACGCCACCTTCTGCGCGAGGACGGCCGCATCGCCGACCCGCCGGCGCCGGAGCAGGTCGCCGCCATAGCCGCCGACATCGACGCCGCCCTCGACCTCGCCGCCCGCCGCGTGCCGCTGGCCGAGGCCCACACCCTGGTCGGGCTGGCCGGCTCGGTCACCACCGTCGCCGCGATCGCCCTGGACCTGCCCGCCTACGACTCCGCCGCCATCCACCACACGCGCGTCCCCGTCGCCCGGGTGCGCGAGATCACGGGCCGGCTGCTGGCCGCCACGCACGCCGAGCGCGCCGCCATCCCGGTGATGCACCCGGGGCGCGTGGACGTGATCGGCGCCGGGGCGCTGGTGCTGCTCAGGGTCATGGAGCGGATCGGGGCGGCGGAGGTCGTGGTCAGCGAGCACGACATCCTCGACGGCATCGCCTACAAAGCGGCAGAGGGGGCGTGACCCGCACCGGCGAGGGTGTCCGGCCGGGGGTTCGGGGGTTGTCCCCCGATGCAAGCGAGCCTCGACGGCATCGCGTGGAGCCTGGTCTGAGGCTCCGCCGCGCGCCGGCCACGCCCCGTCCGGGAAAGTTCGTGAAGTTTTTCACATGCTCGGGCGCCACAAAGCTCCTTGTCGACACGTGATGGTCACCTCACGGCCCTCTGAACGCCCGCGATCCGCCCCCATCCGACGTCGACCCGCCCCGCCGACGGGGTGTCGCCTGGCCTCCGACCTGCACCGTTGCGGAATGCCGCGCCGCTCGGCCGAGGGGGTGCGGGAGTGTAGCAGAGGGCACGGGAAGCTTGTGAAGGGGCTCACGAGCGCACCCAAATGGGCGGAGAGATACTGATGACATGAGCACCACGGAACGTCCCCGAATCCTCGTCGTGGGTGGGGGTTACGTCGGTTTGTACGCCGCCCGCCGGATTCTGAAGAAGATACGGTACGGCGAGGCGACGGTCACCGTCGTTGACCCACGCTCGTACATGACCTACCAGCCGTTCCTCCCCGAGGCTGCCGCCGGCAGCATCTCCCCCCGGCACGTCGTGGTGCCGCTGCGACGCGTCCTCCCCAGGGCCGAGGTCCTCACCGGCCGCGTCACCACCATCGACCAGGACCGGCGCGTGGCCAGCGTGGCCCCGCTCGTCGGCCGCCCCTACGAGATCCCCTTCGACTACCTCGTCGTCGCCCTCGGCGCCGTCTCCCGCACCTTCCCCATCCCCGGCCTGGCCGAGCAGGGCATCGGGATGAAGGGCGTCGAGGAGGCCATCGGCCTGCGCAACCACGTGCTCGAACAGCTCGACAAGGCCGACTCCACCACCGACGACGACGTCCGCCGCAAGGCGTTGACCTTCGTCTTCGTCGGGGGCGGCTTCGCCGGCGCCGAGACCATCGGCGAGGTCGAGGACCTGGCGCGCGACGCCGCCAGGTACTACCCGTCCATCAGGCGCGAGGACATGCGCTTCCTCCTCGTCGACGTCGCCGACCGGATCCTGCCCGAGGTGGGGCCCAAGCTCGGCGAGTGGGGCCTGGAGCACCTTCAGAAGCGGGGCGTCGAGGTGCACCTGAACACCTCCGTGAAGTCCTGCGTCGACGGCCACGTCGAGCTGAGCAACGGCGTCACCGCCGACTCGGGCACCATCGTCTGGACCGCCGGGGTCAAGCCGAACCCGGCCCTGGCCCGCTTCGGGCTGCCGCTCGGGCCCAAGGGGCACGTCGACACCGAGGCCACCCTCCAGGTCAAGGGCACCGACTACATCTGGTCGGCCGGCGACAACGCCCAGATCCCCGACCTGGCCGCCCGCGCCGCCGGCCAGGAGAACGCCTGGTGCCCGCCGAACGCGCAGCATGCGCTGCGCCAGGCCAAGCTGCTGGGCGACAACGTCGTCGCGGCGCTGCGCGGCTTCCCGCAGAAGGAGTACCGCCACGCCAGCAAGGGCGCCGTGGCCGGGCTCGGCCTGCGCAAGGGCGTCGCGATGGTCAAGCTGGGGAAGCTGACGCTGCGCTTCCGCGGCCGGCTCGGCTGGTACCTGCACCGCGGCTACCACGGCATGGCGGTGCCGACCTGGAACCGCAAGATCCGCGTCTTCGCCGAGTGGACGCTGGCCCTCTTCCTCAAGCGCGAGGTCGTCTCGCTGGGCGCGATGGAGCACCCGCGCGGGGAGTTCTACGAGGCCGCCGCCCCGGTGACCGCCGCCGCGCGGTCCAGGTCGGAGCAGAACGAACGCGAGGACCGTGAGGACCGCGAGGACCGCGAGGACCGCGAAGAACACGAGGAAAACGAGGAGCGCGCGGAACGCGAGGACCGCGAGCGCCACGCCGCGCGCGCGAGCTGACGGCGGGCTCGGCGGCATGCGGGCGGCGGCGTTCCGGCTGACACCGGCCGGATGTCGTCGCCCGATATGCCGGACCGGGCTCGCCGCCCTCGCTAGCCTGACGGCTGGAGGTATCACCATGGCCGTCGCTCCCCGGCTCGCCGCCCTCGCCGAGCGCCTGCTCGGCGCCCCTCTGCCCGTGCGCCTGCGGGCCTGGGACGGCAGCGAGGCCGGGCCGCCGGGGGAGCGGGGCGCGGGTGGCGGCCCGGTGGTCGTGGTGCGGCACCCGCGGGCGCTGCGGAGGCTGGTGTTCCGCCCCGGCGAGCTGGGCTTGGCGCGCGCCTGGGTCGCCGGCGAGATCGACATCGAGGGCGACCTGTACGCCGCGTTGGACGCCCTCGCCGAACACCTCTGGGAACGGGACCCGGGCCGGCCCCCGGCCGGTGCCGGGGCCGCGCTGGCCGCCGCGCGCGAGCTGCTGGCGCTGGCCGGGCCCGCCGCCGTGGTGCCCCCGCCGCCGCCCCGCGAGGAGATGCGCCGCCGCACCGGCCCTCTCCACTCCCTGCGCCGCGACCGCCGCGCCATCAGCCACCACTACGACGTGGGCAACGACTTCTACGAGCTGGTGCTCGGCCCCTCGATGGTCTACTCGTGCGCCGTCTGGGACAAGGAGAGCGCGACGCTGGAGGAGGCGCAGGACGCCAAGCTGGAGCTGATCTGCCGCAAGCTGGCGCTGCGCGAGGGCCAGCGGCTGCTGGACGTCGGCTGCGGCTGGGGCTCCCTGGTGCTCCACGCGGCCCGGCACCACGGGGTGCGGGCGCTGGGCATCACCCTCTCCGCCGAGCAGGCCGCGTACGCCCGCCGCCGCGTCGCCGAGGCGGGCCTCGCCGAACGGGTCGAGATCCGCGTCCAGGACTACCGCGAGACCAGCCCGGAGGCGGACGGCCCCTTCGACGCCATCGCCTCCATCGGCATGGCCGAGCACGTCGGCGCGGTGCGGTACCGGGAGTACGCCGAGCGGCTGTTCGCGCTGCTGCGCGAGGGCGGGCGGCTGCTCAACCACCAGATCGCGCGCCGCCCCGAGCCGCGCGGCAGGGCGTACCGCGTGGACCCCTTCATCGACGCCTACGTCTTCCCCGACGGTGAACTCGCCCCGGTCGGCCGGACGGTGACGCAGCTGGAGGAGGCCGGCTTCGAGGTGCGCGACGTGGAGTCGCTGCGCGAGCACTACGCCCTGACGCTCCGCCGGTGGGTGGGCAATCTGGAGGAGGGCTGGCGCGAGGCGGTGCGGCTGACCTCCCCGGGCCGGGCCCGGGTGTGGCGGCTGTACATGGCCGCCTCCGCCGTCTCCTTCGAACGCGGCCGCATCGGCGTCAACCAGATCCTCGCCGTGCGCACCCCCGCCGCCACGGGCGCCTCCGGCCTGCCGCTGCGCCCCCGCGCCTGGACGGAAGCGGGGGCGGAGGTGCCCGGGCCGGGGCTCCGCCCCGAGCCCTGCTAGGGATCCGCCCCCAGACCCCGCGAGGGATGGAGGGTGGGAACCCCGGGCGGCGGGGGACGGCCCGCACCTCCCGCGGGGGCCGTCTACCCGTCCCGCGGGGACGCGTGCTGCACCTCGAACCGCCGGATGTGCCCCAGGACCCCCTCCGCCGTGGGGGAGGTCATCTCGCCGACCACGCGGCCGTCCGCGAGGAAGACCACGCGGTCGGCGTAGCTCGCGGCGACCGGATCGTGCGTCACCATCACCACGGTCTGGCCCAGCTCGCGCACCGAGTTCCGCAGGAAGCCCAGGATCTCGGCGCTGGCGCGGGAGTCGAGGTTGCCGGTGGGCTCGTCGCCGAAGATGATCTCCGGCTTGCCGGCCAGCGCCCGCGCCACCGCCACCCGCTGCTGCTGGCCGCCGGAGAGCTGCGCGGGCCGGTGGCGCAGCCGCTCGCGGAGGCCGACGGTGTCGATGACCTGTTGCAGCCACACCGGGTCGGGGCGGCGGCCGGCCACGTCCATGGGGAGGCGTATGTTCTCCAGCGCGTTGAGCATCGGCAGCAGGTTGTAGGACTGGAAGATGAAGCCGACGCGGTCGCGGCGGAGTTGGGTCAGCCGCCGGTCGCTCAGGCCGTTCAGCTCGGTGCCGCCGATGCGCGCGGAGCCGGCCGTGATGGTGTCGAGGCCGGCCATGCAGTGCATCAGGGTGGACTTGCCGGAGCCCGAGGGGCCCATGATCGCGGTGTACTCGGCTCTGCGGAAGTCCACCGAGACCTGGTCGACGGCGATGACGCGGGTCTCGCCCTCGCCGTAGATCTTCGTCAGCTCCCGTGCCTGGGCGGCGGCTTGCCCGTCGTTGTCCACCTCGTGCGCCTCCGATCCGTGGCTCGCACGCATGCTCCTGCCCATGGTTGAGCGGAGTTCCCCATTCCGTCATCCCCCGTGGTGCTGGTTTCGCGTACTACCTGGGTATGAGGCTCCCGGATGCACGTGCATTCCGGTGCGTGCGCGAGCGTACGCGGAGGGTGGATTTGCGTCATTCCTGCGCCGGGTGTCGGAGAGCGGCATGCTCGTGACCGGTACCGTGCCCCTGATGCGCCATCAGGGGCTCATAAAATCAGACAACATCCGCCTGAGGGGCCGCTGTTCGGGGGACGTTGCCGGATAAGCTCAGTAAGCAACCCGCAGCGCGCCGCGCTCGAAACGGCCTGGGATCTGCCCGGATGGTGGAATGCAGACACGGTGAGCTTAAAACTCGCTGGCCTTCGGGCCGTGCCGGTTCAAGTCCGGCTCCGGGCACCCCCATGGTTGAGCGCGCGACCCGGCTAAACGCACAACGGGCCGGGAAATGTTAGGTCATTTGGACCATCGCGTCCCACAGTTTCCGGAATTGCGCGTTCCGCATCCTTGAGAACCGCATCGGTATCCAAAGCTTCAAATTTGGATTTTCTCGCCCCGGGCGGCACCGACAGGCACCGGCGCCTCGGGCGCCCCCCGATGACTCCCGCGCCTCCGCCGGCCCCCGCGCCCCCCGATGCCTCGGACGCCCCCCGGCGCCCCCGGACTCCGGCGGCGCCCCCGGCCCCGCCAGGTGGGCGTTGGGCCCAGCGGGGAACCAGCCCGACCCTTCCACTCGTTTCAGGGAATGCACTACCGTGCGGTCTTTGCTAACGCATTACTCTGGTAGTCAAGGCCGTGCCGTGCGGCCATGGAGGAGTGAGATGAGGAGTAGCAACCCGGTCTTCACGCGTCGGGGGTTCAGTCGGGACGGTGGCTACGCCGGCTTCAACGCCGGACCGCAGCTGGCGACCGGGACTCCGTACGCGGGCAGCCCGACCAACCCCTACGCCCAGCCGGGCAACCCGTACGCTCAGCCGCAGGTGGGCCCTGACGGCAGGATGATGCCGCCCGCCGCGCCGCCGCGCGCGGGCGTCATGACGATCGACAGCGTCGTCTCGCGCACCGCCCTCACCCTGGGCGCCGTGGTGACCGCAGCGGCGGTCTCCTGGATCACCGACATGCCCCTCGGCCTGGGCATCCTCTTCGGCTTGGTCGCCCTGGTCCTTGGCCTGGTCCAGTCCTTCCGGCGCCAGCCGTCCCCGGCGCTGATCATGAGCTACGCCGTCGCCGAGGGCCTCTTCCTCGGCGTCATCAGCAGCGCGATCAACGCCGCCGCGCCCGGCGCCGCGATGCAGGCCGTGCTCGGCACGATGGCGGTCTTCGCCGGCGTGCTGTTCATGTACAAGCAGCGCATCATCCGGGTCACGGCCCGCTTCACCAGGTTCGTGATCGCCGCCGCCATCGGCTTCGTGCTGCTGTCCGCGGTCAACCTGATCGTCGCCGTCATCGGCGACGGCAACGGGCTGGGCCTGCGCGACGGCGCGCTCGGCGTGCTGTTCGGCATCGCCGGCGTGGTGCTCGGCGCCTGCTTCCTCGCGCTGGACTTCAAGATGGTCGAGGACGGCGTGGCCTACGGCGCTCCCGAGAAGGAGTCGTGGCTCGCGGCGTTCGGCCTGACCCTCACCCTGGTGTGGATCTACATGGAGTTCCTGCGTCTGGTCTACATCCTGCAAGGGGAGTAGCCCGGGCGGCAGCCAACGCGAAGGGCCCGCGAGACGCGCGTCTCGCGGGCCCTTCGCATGTGCCATGCCCGCCCGGCCGGCTCAGCAGCGGTGGTCGCGGACCAGCTCAAGGGCGGCGGCCAGCTCCCGGCCGGTGGCGGGCCCTTCGGGGGCGGCGCGCAGGGCCTCGGCCAGGTCGTGCCCGGCGACGGCGAGCTGGTCGCCGACGGCGTAGATTCCCGCCGCGGGGAACTCGGCGGGCGGCGGGGCGGGGCGTTCCAGGCGACGGGCCCGGTCGGCCAGCTCACGGGCGAGCGCGAACGCCGCCTCGGCCGCGCCGCGCCGGAGCGTGCTCTCGGGCAGGGCGCGCAGCCGGTCGCTGAGCCGGTCGACCGCCGCGTGCAAGTCGTCGGCGGTGGGCTGGGGTGTCACCGCTGGCGGGAGGTGGCGACGATGCGGTCCGCCAGCAGGTAGATGCTCTCCTCGCCGCAGGAGAAGGTCAGGGCGTAGGCGCCCGAGATGCCCGAGCCGCCCAGCAGCACCGGCGGCCGGCCGGACCGGACGGCGGCGGCGAGCCGCTCGGCGGCCTGCCGGTGGCTGGGGGAGAGGCACAGCGTGGTGCCGTCGGCGAAGAGGAAGACGTCCAGCGTGCCCAGCGGCCCCGGCCGCACGTCGATCACCGGGGTGCGGGCCTCGGCGAGCTGGGCGAGGCGGGCGGAGGTGCGCCGGTGGTGCTCCTCGACGGGCTCGCCGGTGAGCGTGTAGCCGGGGTGGGAGGGGTGGCGGCGGCGCGCGGCGGCCAGCTCGGCGGCCTCGCTCGCCCGCTCGCTCTCCTCCTCGTCGTACGCCGCGTCCTCGAACGCCTCGGCCTCGGCGTCCGCCTCCTCGGCGGGGTCGTCGGTCTCGGCGATCCGCTCGGCCGGGTCCAGGGCGTCCAGCGCCTCGACGGCGTCCACGGCGTCCACGGCGTTCGCCGTGTCGGAGCGGTCCACGCTCTCCGCGCTGGGCTGCCGGGGCACGAACGCCACGCCCTCGCGCCCCTCACGCGGCTCGCGCGCCGCGGACCCCTCGCGTCCCTCGTGCGCTTCGCGTGACTCGCGTGACTCGCGTGACTCGCGTGACTCGCGCGCCGGGGTCGCGAATCCGGAGTCGCTGAGCAGGTACCGCTCCAGCAGGGCGTCCAGCAACTCCTCGTCGGCCGCGGCGGCCGTCTCGTGGTCCAGGCCGCCGTCCCCCAGCAGAGGGCCGGATGCCTCGCCGTCGCGCGAGTCCTGCTCGGCCCAGTACGCCCGGGCCTCGGCCAGCTCGCGCTCGCGCTCCGCCGCGAGCGCCTCGGCGACCGCGCTGCGGATCTCCTGGGCCGGGATGGTCCCGGAGGGGCCCGCGCGCCGCGCGCCCACGGCGCCCGCCCTCCGCTCGCCGGTCAGCTCGGCGCGCAGCGCACCCACGTCCGCGCGCAGGCAGCGGGTGGTGTGCAGGGCCGCGATGCCCAGGCCCACGGCAGTGCCTGAGGTCGCCAGCAAGATGAGGGATATGGCGCTCACGGACTCGCTCCCAGTGCTGTTGGTCCCTGATTTCTTATCTCAGGTTTCCGGGCCCCGGCCACGTGGGGCAGTGCAAAATGTCATGAATCGGACGGGCCTTTGGTCCCGCGCGCCCCTGCACAACCCCCCTGAGCTGCGGCGTTCCGGACAGATAAGGCGTGCATCACATCACGGGCCCGCTTCGGTCTCGCTGGTATATACGCCGCCGGACCCCTCGCGCGCCCACCGCTCCTGTCGCGCCCATCATGCCAGGCGCGCCGGGCGCGCGGGCGCCTTTCGCGCGCCGGGGGAAGCCGCCCCCGTCACGTCACCGCGGCGTGGTCGGAGCTCTCCTCCGGCAGCCCGCGCCGCCTGCGCCGCCTGAGCAGCGCCCATGGCGTACGCCGCCCGCCGCGGTGGGCGGCGGCCACCTCGGTGCCGCTCTCCGCCGCCGCCCGCGCGGCGGCGTGCGCCACCGGCAGCAGCTGCTCCCTCGGCGGCACACCCGGCCGCCGCTCCTCCTCCGGCCAGACCCCGAGCGAGGCGCACAGCGTCGGCAGCATCGCCATCGCCGCCGTGGCGTACCCCTCGGCCGACGGGTGGTACCGGTCGGGGCCGAACAGCTCGCGCGGATTGGCCGCGAACTCCGGCCCCAGCAGTGCCCCCAGCGACACGGTCCGGCCGCCCAGCTCCACCACGGCGATGGTCTGGGCGGCCGCGAGCTGACGGCACAGCCGCCGCGCCAGCCAGCGCAGCGGCTGCCCCACCGGCTCCACCGAGCCCAGGTCCGGGCAGGTGCCCACGATCACCTGGCAGCCGGCGGTGCGCAGCCGCGTCACCGCCTCGGCCAGGTGCTTCACCGAACGCGCGGGCGGCATCCGGCCGGTGACGTCGTTGGCGCCGATCATGATCACGCACACGTCGGGCACCGGCGCGCGGCCCGGCTCGGTCAGCAGCAGCGAGACCTGCCGCTCCAGGTCGTCCGACTTGGCCCCGGGCAACGCCACGCAGTGCAGCTCCACGATGCGCTCCGAGACGGCGGCCAGCCCCGAGGCGAGCAGCGCGCCCGGCGTCTGCCCGACCCGGTGCACGCCGACCCCGGCGGCGGTGGAGTCGCCCAGCAGCGCCAGCCGCCACGGAGGCCCTGCCGTCGCCGCGAACGCCGTGCCGTACACGCCGTCGGCCACCGGCGGCTCGTCGTTGCCGCCGCCGCCCAGCCGCCGCTTGGCGTACTGCACCTCCGTCAGCAGCAACCCCGCCGCGGCGCCGCCGAGCAGACTGATGCCGCCGCCTCCGTAGGCGGCGGCCGTCGCGATCCTGCGTGCCACCCTCGCCCTTGACATGCGCGCTCCGCCTCCTCCCGTCTCCTACTGATGTGCTGCCCAGCGCGAGGTGTCGCGCAACGCAATAGGGTGCTGTCCTGTGCGGGCGTGTGACCCGAAACGGACATGCACGGATATACGGAGACCCAGGTGCAGTATTACGAGTCGGTGATCGACCTCGTCGGCAACACCCCGCTGGTGCGGCTCGGCCGGGTCACGGAGGGCATCGGCGCCACCGTGCTGGCGAAGGTGGAGTATTTCAACCCGGGCGGCTCGGTGAAGGACCGTATCGCGCTGAAGATGATCGAGGCCGCCGAGCGCTCCGGCGAACTGCGGCCCGGCGGCACCATCGTGGAGCCGACCTCCGGCAACACCGGCATCGGCCTGGCGATCGTCGCCCAGCAGAAGGGCTACCGCTGCGTCTTCGTCTGCCCGGACAAGGTCTCCACCGACAAGATCAACGTGCTGCGCGCGTACGGCGCCGACGTCGTCGTCTGCCCGACGGCCGTCGCGCCCGAGCACCCCGACTCGTACTACAACGTCTCCGACCGGCTCGTGCGCGAGACCCCCGGCGCGTGGAAGCCCGACCAGTACAGCAACCCGGGCAACCCGCTCTCGCACTACGAGACGACCGGCCCGGAGCTGTGGCGGCAGACCGACGGCCGCATCACGCACTTCGTCGCCGGGATCGGCACCGGCGGCACCATCTCCGGCGCCGGGCGCTACCTGAAGGAGGCCAGCGGCGGCCGGGTGCGGGTGATCGGCGCCGACCCCGAGGGCTCGGTCTACTCCGGCGGCAGCGGGCGGCCGTACCTGGTGGAGGGCGTCGGCGAGGACTTCTGGCCCGACGCCTACGACCGGGGCGTGGCCGACGACGTGGTGGCCGTCTCCGACAAGGACTCCTTCCAGATGACGCGGCGGCTGGCCCGCGAGGAGGGCCTGCTGGTGGGCGGATCCTGCGGCATGGCGGTGGTCGCGGCGCTGCACGTCGCCCGGGGCCTGACGTCCGAGGACGTGGTCGTCGCGCTGCTGCCGGACGGCGGGCGCGGCTACCTCAGCAAGATCTTCAACGACGAGTGGATGGCGGACTACGGCTTCCTGGAGGACGGCGAGCCGCAGCCGAGGGTCGGGGACGTGCTGCGGCGCAAGCAGGGCGAGATGCCCTCGCTCGTCCACATGCACCCGGACGAGACGGTGGGCGAGGCGATCGAGGTGCTGCGGGAGTACGGCGTTTCGCAGATGCCGGTGGTCAAGCCGGGCGCCGGGCACCCGGACGTGATGGCGGCCGAGGTGGTCGGCTCGGTGGTGGAACGCGAGCTGTTGGACGCGCTGTTCGCCAAGCGCGCGGCGCTGTCGGACCGGCTGGAGGAGCACATGAGCCCGCCGCTGCCGCAGGTCGGCTCGGGCGAGCCGGTCGGCGACCTGATGACGGTGCTGCGGGGGGCCGACGCCGCGATAGTGCTGGTGGAGGGGAAGCCGGTGGGGGTCGTCAGCCGCCAGGACCTGCTGGCGTTCCTCGCCGAGGGCGCGTGAGAGCCGCGTGGGCGAGCGGGGCGGGAGGGTGGCGAGAGGGTCGGGGGCCGGTGACTGCCGGGTGAGGGCCCGTCAGGAGACGGTAAACACGGATAACTGATGCCGAAGTGTCACGGGCGGGCAACGCCTCGTTAACACCCGTCCGGCAGAGTTATCGATGTCGGCACCAAGGACTTCCGGAGCGGCTCCCGGACCTCCCTGGTCGCCTGGACGCGAGGCCCCGACCCGGCCCGCGTCCCCGCGGGGACCGCCGTCGTCCCGCCCCTGGTGATTCGGTTCACCGGGGTGCGGCGGTCCCCGCCAGTCTCGTTTCCGCTGCCTGGCTCGTTCCGGTTCCGGTTCCGGTTTCAGTTCCGGTCCCTTGCCTGGCCGGGCCGTCAGTCCCAGTCGCCGTCGGGCTGCTGGTCGTGGCGCCGGAAGAAGCGGCCCCACGAGTAGCAGGCGTTGATGCCCACGATCCCGCCCCAGCAGACGAGGAGCCCGGCGAGCTCGGCCTGCGCGGCGGCGATCGCGGACAGCGGGATCGCCAGCACCATCGACAGCGCCGCCAGACCGAACGCCGGGCCCGGCCCGCGCGGCTCGGCGCCCTGCGGGGCCCGGCCGCCGCGCGCGATCACCATCTGCTGCTCGGCGAGCTGGCGGCGCAGCCGCTTCTCCACCGTGGCGTCGATGCGCTGCTCGACCTTCTCCAGGAACGACTCGACGAGCTCGGCCTCGTATGCCGCCCCGAGCTCCTTGCGGGTCTGCACGGCGGCATCGAGATCGCCCTTGAGGTCCCCGCCGAGCTCGGTGTCGCGGTCAAGACTGGGGTCACGGGAACTCATCATGTGCCTTACGGTAGCCAGCCCGCCGGGTGCGGGCAGGGGGGATAACCCCCCAACTTAGCGGTGGCCTACAGGTCCCCGCCGCACTCCGCCACCAGCTCCTCGACGGACTGGGCGCGGCGCACGACGGTGAAGGCGGCCTCGCGGCCCGGGCCGTCCGGCCAGAAACCGTATACAGCCGGGCGCGGCAGGGCGTTGTATCCAAAGGGCGTGGAGGCGTAGTACGCCCCCGTGTCGAGCAGCGCGACCAGGTCTCCGGGCGCCAGCTCGGGCAGGGCCCGGTCGCGGGCCACAAGATCGCCGGCGAAACAGCAGGGACCCGCCACGTCCTGCCGCAGCGGCGGGCCGGACTTGGGGCGTCCCTGGGCGTCGTAGGCGGCGACCCGGATCGGCCAGGACTCGGGAGCGAAGACGGTGCGGGTGGCGACCTGGGCGCCGGCGTGGGTGACGGCGATGGGGCGGCCGCCGGCCGACTTGGTGTACTCCACGCGCGCCAGGATCAGCCCGGCCTTGGCCAGCAGCGAGCGGCCGAACTCGGTGACCAGGCCGTAGCGCCCGTCGAACAGGCCGGGCACCTCGCGGCGCAGCAGGCGGGCGTAGTCGGCGAAGGTGGGCGTGGTCTCGTCGGAGCCGAAGTTGACCGGCAGGCCGCCGCCGATGTCGAGCGTGTCGATCCGCCGCTCGCCCGCGGCGGCGTTGATCTCCTCGGCCAGCTCGTAGGTGGCGCGCACCCCGGCGGCCATCCGCTCCAGCGCCACGCCCTGGGAGCCGACGTGGCAGTGGAGGCGGGTCAGCCAGGGCCGGTCCAGGAACGCCCGCACCACCCACGCGCGGGCGCCGGGGTCCGCGAGCGCGACGCCGAACTTCGAGGTGGCGGTCGCCGTGCTCATCGCCGCGATGCTGCCGCCGCCGAGCTGCGGATTGACGCGCATGCCGACGGGCCCGCGCGGTCCTCCAACGCCGATGAGCTCGTCGAGGCGGGCCAGCTCCTGGGGGTTGTCGGCGTTGAACGCGATGCCGAGGGCGAGCGCCTCGCGCAGCTCCGTGGGCGTCTTGGCGGGCGAGTCGAGCACGATGCGCTCCGGCGCCACGCCCCCCGCGCGCGCCAGGGCCAGCTCGCCGGGGCTGGCCACCTCGCAGCCGACGCGGAGCCCGTCCAGCAGCCGCAGCACCGGCACCAGGGAGCCCGCCTTGACGGCGAAGGTGTGCAGCACCGCCTGGCCGGGCGCGGTGACCTCGTCGAAGGCAGCATGGAGAGCGGCGGCCGCGTCGCGGATGGCCTGGATGTCGAGCAGCGCGGCCAGCGGATGCTCGTCGTCGAGGAGTCGCTGCGCCACGGCCGCCCGTACGGCGTGGTCGCGTCGGGAAGGATCCACCATGACAGACAGCCAAGCACGGCCCCCGGGAGACGCCATGACGGGACCCTCGCAACCGCACCGCGCCGTGCGCGCGCCGCGCGGCGCCACGCTCACCGCTCGCGGGTGGCCGCAGGAGGCCGCGCTGCGGATGCTGCGGAACAACCTCGACCCCGAGGTGGCCGAGCACCCCGACCGGCTCGTGGTCTACGGCGGCACCGGGAAGGCGGCCCGCGACTGGCGTTCCTTCGACGCCCTGGAGCGCACCCTGGCCACGCTCGGGGACGACGAGACGCTGCTGGTGCAGTCCGGCCGCCCGGTCGGGGTGATGACCACCCACGAGTGGGCGCCCCGGGTGCTGATAGCCAACGCCAACCTGGTGGGGGAGTGGGCCACCTGGGAGGAGTTCCGCCGCCTGGAGCGGCTGGGGCTGACGATGTACGGGCAGATGACGGCCGGATCGTGGATCTACATCGGCACGCAGGGCATCCTCCAGGGCACGTACGAGACGTTCGCGGCCGTCGCGGCCAAGCGCTTCGGCGGCTCGCTGGCCGGGACGATCACGCTCACGGCCGGGCTCGGCGGCATGGGCGGCGCCCAGCCGCTGGCCGTGACCATGAACGGCGGGGTCGCCGTCGTCGTCGACTGCGATCCACGCGCGATCGAGCGGCGCCTGGCCCACGGCTACCTCGACCGGCGGGCCGACAGCCCCGAGGAGGCGCTGCGGCTGGCCACCGAGGCGCGCGGCGCCCGACGCCCGCTGTCGGTCGGGGTGCTGGGCAACGCCGCCGAGGTCGTGCCCCGGCTGCTGGCCGAGGGCGCGCCCGTCGACATCGTCACCGACCAGACCTCCGCCCACGACCCGCTGAGCTACCTGCCGCTCGGCGTCGACTTCGCGGACATGGCGGAGTACGCCGCCACCAGGCCCGCCGAGTTCACCCGGCGGGCCCGGGAGTCCATGGCGCGGCACGTGGAGGCCATGGTCGGCTTCCAGGACGCCGGGGCCGAGGTCTTCGACTACGGCAACTCCATCCGCGGCGAGGCCCGCGCCGCCGGGTACGGCAGGGCGTTCGCCTTCCCCGGCTTCGTGCCCGCCTACATCCGGCCGCTGTTCTGCGAGGGCAAGGGCCCCTTCCGCTGGGCGGCGCTGTCCGGCGACCCCGCCGACATCGCCGCCACCGACCGCGCCATCCTCGACCTCTTCCCCGAGAACGAGTCGCTGGCCCGCTGGATCCGGCTCGCGGGCGATCGGGTCCGCTTCCAGGGCCTGCCCGCCCGCATCTGCTGGCTCGGCTACGGCGAACGCGACAAAGCGGGCGAACGCTTCAACGCCATGGTGGCGCGCGGCGACCTCGCCGCGCCCGTCGTGATCGGCCGCGACCACCTGGACTGCGGCTCGGTCGCCTCGCCCTACCGCGAGACCGAGGGCATGCGCGACGGCTCCGACGCCATCGCCGACTGGCCGCTGCTGAACGCCATGGTCAACGTCGCCTCCGGCGCCTCCTGGGTCTCCATCCACCACGGCGGCGGCGTCGGCATGGGCCGGTCCCTCCACGCCGGCCAGGTCACGGTGGCCGACGGCTCGCCCCTCGCGGGCGAGAAGATCCGCCGCGTGCTGACGAACGATCCGGGCATGGGCATCGTCCGCCACGTGGACGCCGGTTACGAGCGAGCCGAGCAGGTGGCCGCCGAGCACGGCGTCCGCGTCCCCATGCGGGAGGAGGCGTGACGGCCCCCGGAC
>NZ_JBQQCA010000073.1:0-30230 GCF_052246635.1 Streptomyces sp. 6N223
CAGCCCCCTGGCGGCCGGCACCGCGCTGGCTACGCTTGACGCCAGACCAACCAACCGTCGTCGAAAAGGAAGAGCGCGTGCCAGTTGAAGGGCGTCGGGACAGCCGGTTCGGCCGCCTGCTGCGGCACGGCTTCACCGACCCCACCACCGCCGCCCGCCTCCTCGACGCCGCCGCGCTCCGCCCCGCCGCCGACACCGTCCTGCTCGACGCCCTCGGCACCGTCGCCGACCCCGACCTCGCCCTGCGCGGCCTGGCCCGGCTCGTCGAGGCCCAGCCCGAGCCCGACGAGCGCACCGTGCTGCTGGAGACCCTCCACGCCGCCAAGCCGCTGCGCGACCGCCTGCTCGCCGTGCTCGGCGCCTCCGAGGGCCTGAGCGACCACCTCGCCCGCCACCCCGCCCAGTGGCGCGCGCTGGCCGCCTTCGAGGCCGCCGCCGACCTGCACCCGGGCGTCGCCGACTTCGAGACCGCGCTCGCCACCGCCACCGACCCCGACGCGCTGCGCGTGCACTACCGCCGCGCCCTGCTGGCCATCGCCGCCCGCGACATGACCGGCACCACCGGCTTCGCCGAGACCGCCGCCGAGCTGGCCGACCTGGCCACCGCCACCCTCCGCGCCGCGCTGCGCATCGCCCTCGCCGCCTCGCCCCAGGACGCCGCCGCCTGCCGCCTCGCCGTCATCGGCATGGGCAAATGCGGCGGCCGGGAGCTCAACTACGTCTCCGACGTCGACGTGATCTTCGTCGCCGAGCCCGCCGAGGGCGTCGCCGAGGGCACCGCCCTCCAGGCCGCGACGCGGCTCGCCGCCCACATGATGCGGATCTGCTCCGACAGCACCGCCGAGGGCACCATCTGGCCCGTCGACGCCAACCTCCGCCCCGAGGGCCGCAACGGCCCGCTGGTGCGCACCCTCACCAGCCACCTGGCGTACTACCGCCGCTGGGCCAAGACCTGGGAGTTCCAGGCGTTGCTCAAGGCCCGCCCCGTCGCCGGCGACCCCGGCCTCGGCGCGGACTACTGCGCCGCCGTCGCCCCCCTGGTCTGGCGCGCCGCCGAGCGGGAGAACTTCGTGCCCGACGTGCAGGCCATGCGCCGCCGCGTCGAGCGGTCCATCCCCGCCGCCCACCTCCAGCGCGAGCTGAAGCTCGGCCCGGGCGGGCTGCGCGACGTGGAGTTCGCCGTCCAGCTCCTCCAGCTCGTCCACGGCCGCGCCGACCCCGCCCTGCGGCACGCCACCACCCTCGACGCCCTGGCCGCGCTCGCCGCCGGCGGCTACGTCGGCCGCCGGGACGCCGCCTCGCTCGACGCCTCCTACCGCTTCCTGCGCACCGTCGAGCACCGCATCCAGCTGCACCGGCTGCGCCGCACCCACCTGATGCCGACCGACCCCGCCGAGCTGCGTCGCCTGGGCCGCTCCCTCGGCTTCACCACCGAGCCCGTGCAGGAGCTGACCGAGGCGTGGAAACGCCACACCGCCGTCGTCCGCCGCCTGCACGAGAAGCTCTTCTACCGCCCGCTGCTGGACGCCGTGGCCCGCCTGGAGGTCGGCGACCAGGTGCGGCTCGGCCAGGAAGCCGCCCGCGAGCGCCTGGAGGCCCTGGGCTACGCCGACCCCGCCTCCGCGCTGCGCCACCTGAAGGCCCTCGCCTCCGGCGTCAGCCGCAAGGCCGCCATCCAGCGCACCCTGCTGCCGGTGCTGCTGGACCGCTTCGCCGACTCCGCCGACCCCGACGCCGGCCTGCTCGGCTTCCGCAAGGTCTCCGACGCGCTCGGCACCACCCCGTGGTACCTGCGGCTGCTGCGCGACGAGGGCGCCGCCGCCGAGAACCTCGCCCGCGTGCTGTCCGCCGGCCGCCTCGCCCCCGACCTGCTGCTGCGCGCCCCCGAGGCGGTGGCGCTGCTCGGCGAGCCCGAGGGCCTCAGGCCCCGCGGCCGTGCCGCCCTGGAGACCGAGGTGCTCGCCGCCGTCGGGCGCGCCGGCACCCCCGAGCACGCCGTGGCCGCCGCGCGCGGCGTGCGGCGGCGCGAGCTGTTCCGCACCGCGGCCGCCGACGTCGTCGGCGCCTACGCCCCCGAGGGCACCCCCGCCTACGAGGCGCCCGGCCCCGTGATCGACCGCGTCGGCGACGCCCTCACCGACATCAACGCCGCCACCCTCGCCGGGGCGCTGCGCGCCGCGACCGAGGCCCACGCCGCCGCCCGGGGCGCCGGGGCGGCGCCCACCCGCATCGCCGTCATCGCCATGGGCCGCTTCGGCGGCCACGAGCTGGGATACGGCTCCGACACGGACGTGATCTTCGTCCACCAGCCCGCCGACGGCGCGGACGAGACGACGGCGGCCCAGGCGGCGTTCGCCATCGCCAACGAAACGATCCGGCTGCTGCAGCTCCCGAGCAGCGACCCGCCGCTCGTGGTCGACACCGACCTGCGTCCCGAGGGCAGGAGCGGGCCGCTGGTGCGCACCCTCGCCGGCTACGCCGCCTACTACCGCCGCTGGTCGCTGGTGTGGGAGAGCCAGGCGCTGCTGCGCGCCGAGCCCGTCGCGGGCGACGCCGAGCTGGGGGAGCGGTTCACCGAGCTGATCGGCCCGCTGCGCTACCCCGAGGGCGGCCTGGACGACAGGGCGGTGCGGGAGATCCGCCGGCTGAAGGCCCGCATGGAGGCCGAACGCCTGCCGCGCGGCGCCGACCCCACCACCCACACCAAGCTGGGCCGGGGCGGCCTGTCCGACATCGAGTGGACCGTGCAGCTGACGCAGCTCAGGCACGCCTGGCGCGAGCCCGCGCTGCGCACCACCCGCACCCGCCCGGCGCTGGCCGCCGCCACGGCGGCCGGGCTGATCGACCCGGAGGACGCGGACGCGCTCGACCACGCGTGGGTGCTGGCCTCGCGGGTGCGCAACGCGGTGATGCTGGTGCGCGGCCGGCCCCTGGACACCTTCCCGACCGAGCCGCGCCAGCTCGCGGCCGTCGCCCGCTACCTGGGGTACGAGCCGGGCGCCGCGCGGCAGCAGGACACCGGCGGCAGCGGGCAGATGCTGGACGACTACCGGCGCACCACGCGCCGCGCGCGGGCGGTCGTGGAGCGGCTCTTCTACGACTACGACTACGACGCGGCGTAGGCGGCGGGGGAGGGCGGGCCTGCGTTCGGGCTCTCGCCGGGACCCGCGTCGATCTCGCGCGGCAGCCGGTAGCAGAGCCGGCCGAACCACAGCCAGGCCACCACGTACCCGAAGCCGAGGCAGACCAGGCCGCCCACGGCGTCGAGCCAGAAGTGGTTCGCGGTCGCGACGATCACGACGAGCGTGAGCGCCGGGTAGAGCACGCCGAGGATCTTCACCCACAGCGGCCGGGCCAGCACGGCTATGGTGATGCCGCACCACACCGACCAGCCGATGTGCATCGACGGCATGGCGGCGTACTGGTTGGACACCGAGGCCATGGCCGTGCCCTCGGCGGAGAGCGAGCCCCAGGTGTGGTGCACGGTGGCCGTGTCGATGAAGTCCACCCCCTCCATCAGGCGCGGGGGCGCGAGGGGATAGAAGTAGTACCCGACCAGGGCGACGGCGGTGGTGGCGAAGAGCACGAGACGGGTCGCGCCGTACCGGCCGGGGTGGCCGCGGAAGAGCCAGACGAGCACGGCGATGGTCACGATGAAGTGCAGCGTCGCGTAGTAGTAGTTCATCGTGACGATGAGCCAGGTGACGCCCTCGACGGCGTGGTTGACCGAGCGCTCGAACGCCAGGCCCAGGTCGTCCTGAAGGTTCCAGACGCTGCGCGCGTTGTCCTGCGCCTGCTCGACGCGCTCGGGGGCGGCGTTGCGAATGATGGAGTACGTGCCGTAACTGACCGCGATCAGCAGCAGCTCGAACCAGATACGCGGCCGGCGCGGCACCCAGCGCCGGCGCAGGCTCGACCGCTCGGAGGGCGCGAGCGCCTCGGCTTCCTGACTGCTCACGACGCCCGCCGCATCCCCTCGACGATCATCCTTCGGTTCGACGCTGATGGCCCCCATGTGCCCCTAGTCTGCCAGAGCCATGACACCGCACTGATCATCCCCTGGTCGGGTGCGCACCCCGACGAGAGAAGGGCCGGGGTGGGGGACGGCCCCTCAGGGCCGGGCCATCGGCGGCGCGGCGGCCGTCGACCCCCGGACCACCAGCTCCGGCATGCTGCGATCTCCCGGGGGGCGACCCCCCGTACCCCCGCGGGCGCCCCGTCCGTCAGGGCCGGGCCATCGGCGGCGCGGCGGCCGTCGACCCCCGGACCACCAGCTCCGGCATGAAGACGAACTCGCTGTGCGGGGCCGGCGTGCCCCCCAGCTCCTCCAGGAGCGCGCGGACCGCGGCCTGGCCCATCGCCGGGACGGGCTGGCGGATCGTCGTGAGCGGCGGGTCCGTGAAGGCGATGAGCGGGGAGTCGTCGAAGCCGATCACCGAGCAGCCCTCCGGTACCGAACGCCCGCGCTGCCGGGCCGCGCGGATCGCGCCGAGCGCCATCATGTCGCTGGCGCAGACCACCGCCGTGCAGCCGCGCTCCAGCAGGGCGCCCGCCGCCGCCTGGCCGCCCTCCAGCGTGTAGAGGGAGTGCTCGATCAGCCGCTGCGCCTCGGCCTCGGTCACCCCGAGGTCCTCGCCCATGGCCCGCAGGAAGCCCTCGATCTTGCGCTGCACGGGCACGAACCGCTCCGGGCCCAGCGCCAGCCCGATGCGGCGGTGGCCCAGCGAGGCGAGGTGCGTGACGGCCAGCCGCATCGCGGCCCGGTCGTCGGGGGAGACGAAGGGCGCGCGGACCTTCGGCGAGAAGCCGTTGATCAGCACGAACGGCACGCCCTGCCCGCGCAGCTTCTCGTACCGCTCCATGTCGGCGTTGGTGTCGGCGTGCAGGCCGGAGATGAAGATGATGCCGGACACGCCGCGCTCGACGAGCATCCCGGTCAGCTCGTCCTCGGTGGAGCCGCCCGGCGTCTGGGTCGCGAGGACCGGGGTGTAGCCCTGGCGAGTGAGGGCCTGGCAGATGACCTGCGCGAAGGCGGGGAAGATCGGGTTCTCCAGCTCGGGGGTGATCAGCCCCACCAGGCCGGCGCTGCGCTTCTGCAGGCGGGCGGGCCGCTCGTAGCCCAGGAGGTCGAGGGCGGTCAGAACGGATTCGCGGGTGGAGGCGGCGACTCCCGGTTTGCCGTTCAGCACGCGGCTGACGGTCGCCTCGCTGACCCCCGCCTGAGCTGCGATGTCAGCAAGCCGTGCGGTCACAGTTCCGGACTGTACCCGGCATGTGTCGGGCTGCCCACAGGCGAGGGGAGAGTGTACCGGAATGTATGAATTTCGGTGCTTGTCTTCCGTCAAAAGGGGTGATCCGCCACCCCCCGCCGGGGGCGTTCCCGGCGGCGTTCGCCGTGCTCACGGGGGTCCGGGGTGTCGCCCCAGCAGTCTTGCTGAAATTTGCCGCAAGGTCTTTCCAATCCATGACCCCGCTGTTACGTTCCTGCTCAGTCCGGCGCCGCAGAGGCGCGACGCATAGGGTGGATATAGCCCCTAAACCGGGCGTAACGCTTGAAGGAGTTCACATGCGGCGCAGCATAGGGACTACAGCCGTCATCGCGGCCCTGGCTCTTGCGGCAACGGCTTGCGGCAGCGACAGCGGGGGCGGGGGCGACGAGGACGGCGCCACGGTCACGTTCTGGGACACGTCCAACGAGACGGAGGCCAAGGTCTTCCAGGCCGTCGCCGAGGACTTCGAGAAGCAGAACCCCGACGTCACCGTCGAGTACGTGAACATCGGCTTCGACGACGCGGAGAACCGCTTCAAGAACGCCGCCGGCGCCAACGAGGCCCCCGACGTGATGCGCACCGAGGTGGCCTGGGTCGCCGACTTCGCCAGCCTCGGCTACCTCTACCCGCTCGACGGCACGGCCGCCGTCGACAACCAGGAGGACTTCCTCGACCAGGCCTGGGCCTCCACCCAGTACCAGGGCCAGACCTACGCCGTCCCGCAGGTCATCGACACCCTCGCCCTCTTCTACAACAAGAAGCTGCTGGACGACGCGGGCGTCGAGGTCCCGGAGACCCTCCAGGACGTCCAGGACTCCACCGACGCCTTCAAGGACGCCGGCGCCGCCCCCCTGTACGTGCGCGGCGACGACCCCTACTGGTTCCTGCCCTTCCTCTACGGCGAGGGCGGCGACATGGTCGACGCCGACGCCGAGCAGGTCACCATCGACAACGACGCCGGGGTCGCGGCGTTCACCCGGATGCAGGAGCTGATCGACTCCGGCGCGGCGATCACGGACACCAGCGACGGCTGGGAGAACATGATGTCCGCCTTCGCCGAGGGCGAGGTCGGCATGATGATCAACGGCCCCTGGGCGATAGCCGACGCCACCACCGCCCTCGGCGACAACCTCGGCGTCGCCCCCGTCCCGGCCGGCAGCACCGCCCAGGCCGCGCCCCAGGGCGGCTGGAACTACAGCGTCTACGCCGGCACCCCCGAGGCCGACGCCTCCTTCGAGTTCGTGCGCTACATGAGCTCCGCGAAGACACAGCAGCGGATCACCGAGGAGCTGAGCCTCCTGCCCACCCGCGAGTCGGTCTACGAGCAGCCCTCCGTCGCCGGCAACGAGATGGTGCAGTTCTTCAGGCCCGCCGTGGAGGTCGCCCACGAACGCCCCTGGATCCCCGAGGCCCAGTCGCTCTTCGAGCCGCTGGAGGTCTCCATCGAGGCGATGCTCACCGGCTCCGCCTCCCCCGAGGACGCGGCCGGAGACGCCGGCGACGAGTACCGGGAACTTCTCGAGGGCTGGGAGTGAGCGGCGCGTGACGTCGCCACGTCTCACAGGAGGGAGGCCCGACCATGGCTGACGCCGTGAATTCCCGGGGGCCGGGACCCCGGGGAACGCCCGCGACGCCCAAGGGGGCGCGGGAGAGCACCGTCTCCCTGGCCCCCGGCGGCGGCCGGCCGGCGGCCAAGGCCGCGGGAGACGAGGACACCTCGCGCGCCCCGTCCGCCGCCGGCGGCCCCCGCCCGGCCCGCCGCGCCCGTCGCGCCCGCCGCGACGGGCGGCCTCCCGGGCGGCTGCGGCTGGCGCTGTCCCGCTTCTGGTACGCCTGGGCGATGATCTCCCCGGTCGTCCTCGTCGTCGGCGCCATCATCGGCTGGCCGCTGGTGCGCGGCGTGTATCTGTCGCTCACCAACGCCGACGAGTCCAACGTCGAGCGGCAGATCGGCGTCAACAAGATCCCCGCCACCTACGAGTGGGTCGGCCTGGAGAACTACCGGGACATCCTCACCGACGAGGACTTCTGGGACCGGCTGGGCTGGACCGTGGTGTGGA
This sequence comes from Streptomyces sp. 6N223, assembly GCF_052246635.1. Classification (NCBI taxonomy): domain Bacteria; kingdom Bacillati; phylum Actinomycetota; class Actinomycetes; order Kitasatosporales; family Streptomycetaceae; genus Streptomyces; species Streptomyces sp. 6N223. The sequence goes on from NZ_JBQQCA010000073.1 coordinate 7,331, forward strand.
CGGTGTCCTGCGTCGCCCTCACCTTCCTCATCGGCCTGACCCTCGCCGTCATGCTCAGCCGCTCCTTCCGCGGCCGCACCGTCTACCGGATGGCGCTGATCCTGCCGTGGGCGATACCCGCCTTCGTCTCGGTGTTCGCCTGGCGGATGCTCTACAACGAGCGCAACGGCATCCTCAACAGCGTCCTCGACGGCGGCGGCATCGACGGCGTCTCCTGGCTGTCCGACCCCACTTGGGCCAAGATCGCCGTCGTCGCCGTCAACGTCTGGCTCGGCGTGCCGTTCATGCTGATCGCGATGCTCGGGGCGTTGCAGTCCATCCCGGCCGACCAGTACGAGGCGGCTGAGATGGACGGCGCCAACGCCTGGCAGCGCTTCACGAACATCACGCTGCCCGGCGTCCGGTCGGTCAGCATGACCGTCGTGCTGCTCAGCACCATCTGGACCTTCAACATGTTCCCGGTGATCTTCCTGCTGACCAGGGGCGGCCCGGCGGGAGCCACCGACATCCTGGTGACCGAGGCGTACCGGCTCGCCTTCGTCACCAGCCCCCGCGACTTCGCGAACTCCGCCGCCTGGGGCGTGCTCATCCTGCTGCTCCTGGTGCTCTTCGCGATCTCCTACCGCAGGGTCCTCCGCAGGCAGGGAGAGGTGTGGTGACCATGGCAACCCACACGACCGACACCGACCGGAACGACCGGCACGACCGCGGCGCGACGACCTCCGCGCCCCCGCGCACCGACGCACCCGCCCGCCCGGCCGCGGGCGGCGCCGGCGGCCGGCCGCCCAGGCGGCCCCGCAGGCGCGGCGAGCGCGGCCCGCTGGCCTCCATCGGGCTGCACGCCACGCTGCTGGTGGCGGCGTTCATCGCGGTCTTCCCGCCCTTCTGGCTGCTGGTGACCTCCTTCAAGCCGAAGGCCGACACCTTCACCCTCTCCCTCGTCTCGGACTTCACCCTCGACAACTACGACCACGTCATCAACGACACCGAGTTCCTGACCTGGTTCGCCAACTCCATCCTGATCGTGGTCACCACGACCGTGATCGGCGTGCTGATCTCCTCCACCACCGGGTACGCCCTCAGCCGCTTCCGCTTCCCCGGCATGCGCGCGCTGATGTGGACCCTGCTGGTCACCCAGATGTTCCCGATGGCCGTGCTGATCGTGCCGCTGTACAACCTCATGTCGCGCTACGGCGTCCTCAACCAGCCGATCGCGCTGATCGTCACCTACCTGACGATCGCCGTGCCGTTCTGCGCCTACATGATGAAGGGCTTCTTCGACACCATCCCGGTCTCCATCGACGAGTCGGGACGGGTGGACGGCCTGTCGCCCTTCGGCACCTTCTGGCGCCTCGTCATGCCGTTGGCACGGCCGGGCCTCGCGGTCACCGGCTTCTACACCTTCGTCACGGCCTGGGCCGAAGTGGCCTTCGCCACCGCGTTCATGACGGGCGAGGAGAACCTCACGCTCGCCGGCGGCCTGCAGACCTTCGTCAACCAGCACACCCAGGACTGGCACCTGATGACGGCCGCGGCCGTGATCATCGCCGTGCCGGCGATCCTCGTCTTCGGCTACGCCCAGCGCCACCTCCAGTCCGGCCTCACGGCCGGCGCCACGAAGGCGTGACCCGCGAGCCCGCCGGACTGCCGGCCTCCCGGACTGCCGGGCGCCAGGCCCGGCCCCCTGCCTATCCCAGCGCAACGAACCCCACAGGACGGACATGACCCAGCACCTAGCCGACCCCCCGGGCAACCGCGCCGACCGCGCCGACCGAGCCCGGCTGTTGACCACGGCGGCGGCCCCACCCGGCCCCGCCGTCGACCCGTCCCCCGACGGCCAGGGCCAGGGCCCAGCGGACTGGTGGCGCGACGCGGTGATCTACCAGGTCTACCCGCGCTCCTTCGCCGACGGCAACGGCGACGGCATGGGCGACCTGCCCGGCATCCGCCGCAGGCTGCCCTACCTCGCCCGCCTCGGCGTCGACGCCGTGTGGCTGAGCCCCTTCTACGCCTCGCCGCAGGCCGACGCCGGCTACGACGTCGCCGACTACCGCGCCATCGACCCCATGTTCGGCGACCTCCACGACGCCGACGCCCTCATAAGCGACGCCCACGAGCTCGGCCTGCGCATCATCGTCGACCTCGTGCCCAACCACTCCTCCGACCGGCACGAGTGGTTCCAGCGCGCGCTCCGCGAGGGGCCCGGCTCCCCGCTGCGCCGGCGCTACCACTTCCGGCCCGGCCGCGGCCGCGGCGGCGACGAGCCGCCCAACGACTGGGAGTCCATCTTCGGCGGCCCGGCCTGGACCCGCACCAAGAACCCCGACGGCACCCCCGGCGAGTGGTATCTGCACCTCTTCGCGCCCGAACAGCCCGACCTCAACTGGGACAGCCCGGCCGTGCACGACGAGTTCCGCTCGCTGCTGCGCTTCTGGCTCGACATGGGCGTCGACGGCTTCCGCATCGACGTGGCCCACGGCCTGGTCAAGGCCGCCGGCCTGCCCGACATGGGACAGGCCGGCCAGCTCAAGCTGCTCGGCACCCAGACGCTGCCCTTCTTCGACCAGGACGGCGTCCACGAGATCTACCGCTCCTGGCGGAAGATCCTCGACGAGTACCCGCACCAGCGCCGGCGCATCGGCGTCGCCGAGGCCTGGACCCCAAACGCCGAACGCACCGCGCTGTACGTGCGCCCCGACGAGCTGCACCAGGCGTTCAACTTCCACTACCTCACCACCCCCTGGGACGCCACGGCCCTGCGGCAGGTCATCGACACCTCCCTCGACTCGATGCGCCCGGTCGGCGCCCCCAGCACCTGGGTGCTGTCCAACCACGACGTGGTACGCCACCTCACCCGCCTCGGCGGCGGCCTGGCCAGGGCCCGCGCCGCCACCCTGCTGATGCTGGCGCTGCCCGGCTCCGCCTACCTCTACCAGGGCGAGGAGCTCGGCCTGCCCGAGGTCGCCGACCTGCCCGACGAGGTGCGGCAGGACCCGGCGTTCTTCCGGCGCGTGCCCGGCTCCGACGGCCAGGAGGGGCTGCGCGACGGCTGCCGGGTGCCGATCCCCTGGAGCGGGGACGGCACGTCCTACGGCTTCGGCGAGGGCGGCAGCTGGCTGCCGCAGCCGCCCGGCTGGGGCGAGCTGTCGGTCGCCCGGCAGAGCGGCGACCCCCACTCCACGCTGGAGCTGTACCGCGCGGCGCTCCGCGTGCGCCGCGAGCACCCCGCGCTCGGCGCCGGCGACCGCGTCGAGTGGCTTCCGGCCCCCGAGAGGGTGCTCGCCTTCCGGCGCCGCGCCTCGGACGGCAGCGCCGTCATCTGCGTCACCAACACCGGCGAGGACGCGGTGACGCTGCCCGAGGCGCTCACCGGCACCGGCAGGGTGCTGCTGGCCAGCGGGCGCCACGCGGACGACGGCACGCTGCCCGGCGACACCACCGTATGGTGGGCCGCGTGACCGAGGGCACCACCACGACGGCGAACACTCCCGCCGGGCCCGCCCGGCTCGCCGACATCGCCCAGCAGGCCCAGGTCAGCGAGGCCACGGTCAGCCGGGTGCTCAACGGCAAGCCGGGGGTCGCCGCCGCCACACGGCAGCGGGTGCTCGCCGCGCTCGACGTCCTCGGCTACGAACGCCCGCTGCGCCTACGCCAACGCAGCGCGGGCCTGATCGGGCTGGTCATCCCCGAGTTGACCAATCCGATATTCCCCGCCTTCGCCCAGGTCATCGAGCAGGAGCTGGCCGCCCACGGCTACACGCCGGTCCTCGGCACCCAGCCCCCCGGCGGCACCACCGAGGACGAGCTGGTGGAGCAGCTCGTCGAACGCGGCGTCACCGGCATCGTCTTCATGTCCGGGCTGCACGCCGACACCACCGCCGACCCGGCCCGCTACGCCCGGCTGACCGGCCGCGGCGTGCCGTTCGTCTGCATAAACGGCTTCAACCCGCGCATCCGGGCCCCGTTCGTCTCCCCGGACGACGCGGCCGCCACCCGGATCGCGGTACGCCACCTCCACGCCCTCGGCCACCGGCGCATCGGCCTGGCCGTGGGCCCGACCCGCTTCGTCCCCGTCCAGCGCAAGCTCGACGGCTTCGTGACCGAGACCGCCGCCCGCGGGCTCCAGGGCATCGTCCACCACACCCTCTTCAGCGTCGAGGGCGGCCAGGCCGCCGCCGCCTCGCTGCTCGGCGCCGGCTGCACCGCCGTCGTCTGCGGCAGCGACATGATGGCCCTCGGCGCGATCCGCGCCGTCCGGCAGCGCGGCCTGCGCGTGCCCGAGGACGTGTCGGTCGTCGGCTACGACGACTCCGACCTCTTCGCCTTCACCGACCCGCCGCTGACCACCCTCCGCCAGCCCGTGCGCGCCATGGCGAGCGCCGCCGTCAGCTCCCTGCTGGAGGAGGTCGGCGGAAACCACGTGCAGCACACGGAGTTCGTCTTCCAGCCCGAGCTGGTCGTCCGCGGCTCCACGGCGGCGGCGCCGGCCGCGCCGAGCGACGGCTGACGGCGGACCTGCTCGCTCCTGGCCGCCTGCGAACGCTTCCGGTCAGCGGAGCGCGAGGACCGTCTTGGCCGGGGCGGCGCGCTGCTCCAGGGCGCGGTGGACCTCGGTGACCCGGTCCAGCGGCACGACCGACGGGTCGGGCTCGCGCAGCACGCCGCGGTGCAGCAGGCCGACGACGGCCGACAGCGCCTCGCGGACCCGCTCAGGGATCAGGTGCGCGACGCCGCCCAGGCTGAAGCCCAGCACCTGGCGGCTGTTCAGCCATGCCGAGTCCGCCGGGATCGCCCGGTCCTCGCCGCTGGCGTTGCCCACCACGACGAGGCGGCCGAAGGGCGCCAGACGCTCGTACGCGCGGGCGCGCAGCTCGCCGCCGACGGGGTCGATCACCACGTCGACGTCGCCGACGGCCGCGTCGAGGCCGTCGGCGGTGACCACGTCCGTCCAGGCGGCGTCCCCGGCCAGCCGCTCGGCGCCGCCCGCGCTCCCCACCACGCCGATGACGCGGCGGGCCGGACGGATCGCGGCCAGACGCCCGGTGGTGCCGCCCAGCCCGCCGCTGGCGCCCAGCACGAGCACGTCGTCGCCGACGCCGATCCGCGCGAGGTCGTGCAGCGCCAGCCACGCCGTCACGCCGTTGACCAGGACGGCGGCCACGCGCGCCAGGTCGGCGTCCTCGGGCAGACGGGTCGTCATCGAGGCGTGGGCGACGGCGACCTCGGCGTAGCCGCCCGCCCGCTGGCCCCGGCCGAAGTCGTTGAGCATGGCGGCCACCGGCTGCCCCGGTTCGAACCCCGCCACGCCCTCGCCGACCGCGCGCACCCGCCCGGTCACCTCGATCCCCGGCGTGAAGGGCGTGGGCAGGTCGAACGCGCCGGACCGGAACAGGGTGTCGACGAAGCCGACCCCGGCGTACGCCACCTCGACCGCCACCTCCCCCGGCCCCGGCGAGGGCTCCGCCACCTCCACGACCTCCAGCGACTCCACCGGCCCGGGACGCCTCACCACCACCGCGCGCATCGTGCTCCTCCACATGGTCGACTCAGGCGGTCTCAACCCGGATCGGGCGGCGCGCATTCCCCGACCCTCGATCAGCCAACGCCCTTGCCCTGCCGCCCACGCCTCAGGCGAAGCCGCCGTTGCTCATGAGCAGCTGCCGGTTGATCCACTGGCCCCGCTCGGAGCAGAGGAAGTCAACGAGGTGCGCGGTGTCCTGCGGTGTGCCGAGGCGGCCGAGCGAAGGGCTGAGCGGCGTCGCGCGGCGTACGTGCTCCCGCCCCTCCTCCGTCATCCAGCCCGTGTCCACCGGCCCGGGGTTGATGACGTTCGCCGTCACCCCGAGGTGGGCGAGCTCGTGCGCGGCGGCGAGCGCGATGCGGTCCAGCGCCCCCTTGCTGGCGCCGTAGGGCAGGTTGCCGACGGTGTGGTCGCTGGTGAGGGCGATGATCCGCCCGGTCCCCGGCGTTCCGCTGAAGCGCCGTCCGTACTCGCGGATCAGCAGCCAGGTGGCGCGCGCGTTGACCGCGAAGTGCCGGTCGAAGCTCTCCACGGTGGTGTCGAGCAGGCCGGAGTCGACCGACTCGCAGTGACACATCACCAACGCCGTGACCTCGCCGCCGAGCCCCCGCTCGGCCGCGTCGAGGATCCGCGCGGGCGCGTCCACGTCGGAGAGATCCGCCTCTATGGCCGCCGTCGCCGCCCCGCGATCGGCCAGGTCCTCGGCGATCGCGCCGACGGCCCCGGCCTCGGGGCCCCAGGGCATGCGTTCGTCGTAGGGGGCCCAGTAGGTGAACGCGATGTCCCACCCGGACGCCGCGAGCTGCCGTGCGATGCCCGCACCGATGCCGATGGTCCGCCCGACGCCGGTGACCAGCGCGATCGGACGAGAACGATTCTCTGTCACGGGAGAGGATCCTCCGCTGCCGGCCGTCCGGCTGGCAAACGAGTTCCCCGGCCACCTACCACACCTGGATGTTACTAACATTGAGGTTAGTAATGTCTGTGTTAGTTTATACCCGTACTGCTGTCAGTACGGAGGGTGGCGACATGGTGGGCTTTGTAGGCAGGCGGCAGGAACTCGCGACGCTGGATCGCGAGCTCGGCAAGGTCGGGACCGCCGTCGGGAGCGAGCGGCCCGGCCGGTGCGTCATGCTGCGCGGGCGTCGCCGCGTGGGCAAGTCCCGGCTGGTCGAGCGTTTCGCCGAGCGATCGGGCGCGCCGTTCCTCTTCTACGCCGCCACCGGCGCCTCTCGAAGGGCCGACCTGGCCCGACTGGCGCGGGACGCGCAGGCGTCCACGCTGCCCATGGCGAGCCTGCTGGCCTCCGCCCAGCCAGCCGACTGGGGCGCGGCGTTCGACGTGCTCGCTGCCGCGTTGCCACAGGACCAGCCCAGCATCGTCGTCATCGACGAGGCGCCCTACCTGATGGACGAAGAGCAAGCCTTCGAGGGCGAGTTGCAACGCGCCTGGGACCGGACGCTGGAGCGCAAGCCCGTCCTGCTGATCCTCATCGGCTCGGACCTGTCGATGATGGAGGCACTCAACAGCTACGGCCGCCCGTTCCACCAACGCGGCCGGGAGATGGTGCTGGGTCCGCTCAACCCGGCCGAGGTGGGCGAGATGCTGGGAGTGGACGCGGCCTCGGCGTTCGACGCGACGCTGGTGACAGGAGGGCTGCCGCTGATTTGCGCGGAGTGGTCGGCGGGCATGCCCCTGTGGGACTTCCTCCAGGAGGCCGTCACCGACCCGGTGTCCGCGCTCCTGGTCTCGGCGGAACGCTCGCTGTCCGCCGAGTTCCCAGGACAGGCCCAGGCCCGAGCGGTCCTGTCGGCAGTCGGCAGCGGGGAGCGGACCTTCTCCAACATCGCCCGTGCTGCAGGCGGGATCGGCGCGACACCGCTCCAGCGGTCGCTGACCCTCCTCGCGGACAAGCGCGTGATCGCCTCCGAACTGCCCCTCGCCACACGCCCGTCGAGGGACCGCCGCTACCGGGTGGCGGACCCCTATCTCCGCTTCTGGCTGCGCTTCCTGGGTCCGGCGATGGAGGAGATTGAGCGGGGGCGGGGAGACCTGACGCTGCGGCGCATCCGCGAGAGCTGGACGAGCTGGCGCGGCCGGGCCGTCGAGCCGCTTGTGCGAGAGGCGCTGGCGCGCCTGCTGCCCGACGGCACGCTTCCCTCGGCTCCCGCCCTGGGAGGCTACTGGACACGCACCAACGACGTGGAGATCGACATCGTGGGCGCGGACCGTGCGCCCGTCGCGAAGGAACTCCGCTTCGTCGGTTCGGTGAAGTGGCTGGAGAACTCTCCGTTCGACCGCCACGACCTCGCGGCACTGCTACGCCACCGCGCGGCGCTCACACCGGACCCCGTGCCAGTCGTGGCCATCTCCCGCAGCGGCACCGACTGCACCGGGCTCGACGCCGCGTACGGGCCGGAGGATCTGTTCGCCGCGTGGAGCTCCTGACCGGAGCCGGGCCAAGGCATGTTGCGAAAGTCGATCTTGGTGAGGCTAGGGTTCTCGCCTGCTGGCTTCGACATCGGGAGGGCAGGGACCGTGGGCGCTCGCGTGCAGACTCGTGTTTCGGCATACGCCATCGCGGTGGAAGATGATCGGCTGCTTTTGGCCCGCTTGTCGGACGCGTCGCCGATCTTCCTGCCAGGGCTGTGGCACCTGCCGGGTGGAGGAATCGATCCAGGTGAGCAGCCCGTGGAGGCTCTGGCCCGTGAGCTTCGGGAGGAGACAGGACTCGAAATCGCTGCTGCTCGACTGCTCGACGCACGGACATACGCGGTTGAGCGACGCGGAGTGAGCTGGAGCCTCACGGCGCTGTTCCATGCCGTCAGCCTCAAGGCCGGGGTACCGGCGGTGGCCGAGATCGACGGTTCCACGGACGCAGCGGTGTGGACCCCCATGGCGGGCCTGCGGGACTCTGTGCTGTCGCCAGCAGCTGCTGATGCCCTTCGCATGCTTGAATCCATGAGGCGGGGGGAGCTGCCGGTCACAGCCACTCGTTGAGGACGGCGACGAGCGCGGTCGCCTCGTAGCGGACGGCGAGCTTGTCGTATCTCGTGGCTACGGCGTGGCTACGGCCCGGTGGCGCTTGAGGCGATTGACCCCACATTCGACCGCGTGGCGCTCGCGGTAGTAGGTCTTGTCGAACTTCGGCGGCCGACCGCCACGAGAGCCGGGCTTCCTGCGGTTGCGGACCCGGTCCGCCGGTACCGGGATTGTCGCCCTGACCCCGTGCCTGCGCAGGTAGGCCCGATTCTTGCTGGAGTCATACGTCTTATCAGCCCGCACCCGCTCCGGGCGCGTGGGCGGTCGGCCACCTCCCAGCCGAGGCACCCAGATCGCCTGGCCCGCAAGCTCTTGCGAAAGAGGTTGCGATTATCCGTTCGCCAGTCACCCGACCATCCGAGGCGCGTGTTCAAACTCTTGACCGAGTTCCTGGCCCGTCCTACGGTCTCGATGCAAGAAGTTGCAGCAAGAGATCATGGCGCGTGGCCTCTCGCTGGCGCACCCCCACACCCTGTCCCTACAGGAGCCACCATGTCTCGCCGTTCAGCCAGTCCAGCGCGGCACGACCGCAGGCGGCGGCTGGGCGGGCCCCTCGCGGGTCTCGCCGCCGCCGCGTGTGCCGCCGTCACTCTGACCGCCGTCCAGGACCCCGCCCCGGCGCAGGCCGCGCCGCCTGGCGAAAGGGACGTCACCGCCGTCCTGTTCAACTGGGACTTCGACTCCGTCGCCCGCGAGTGCACCGACACCCTCGGGCCCGCCGGATACGGCTACGTGCAGGTCTCCCCGCCCATGGAGCAGATCCAGGGCGGCCAGTGGTGGACGCATTACCAGCCGGTCAGCTACCAGATCAACAGCAGGCTCGGCACCAGGGAGCAGTTCCAGAGCATGGTCAACGCCTGCGAGAGCGCGGGCGTGGGCGTCATCGTCGACGCCGTCATCAACCACATGACCGCGGGGGCGGGGACAGGCACCGGCGGGTCCAGTTACACGAAGTACGACTACCCGGCCGTCCCGTACACCGACGGCGACTTCCACACCTGCCGCCAGGACATCGGCAACAACTACGGCGACCGGAACAACGTCCAGAACTGCGAGCTGGTGGGCCTGGCCGACCTCAACACCGGCTCGGAGCACGTGCGGCAGACCATCGCCGACTACATGAACGACCTCCTGTCGATGGGCGTGACCGGCTTCCGCATCGACGCCGCCAAGCACATGTCCGCCGACGACCTCGCCGGCATCCGCGCCCGCGTCAACGGCGGCGACGTCTACTGGAAGCAGGAGGTCATCTACGGCGCGGGCGAGGCCGTCCAGCCCGAGGAGTACGCGGGCACGGGGGACGTGCAGGAGTTCCGTTACGCGTTTGATCTCAAGCGCGTCTTCCAGAACGAGAACCTGGCGTATCTCGAGAACTACGGGGAGGGCTGGGGCTACCTGCCCGGCGACGGCGCGGCGGTTTTCGTAGCCAACCACGACACCGAGCGCAACGGGTCGACGCTGAACTACACCAACGGCGCCGACTACACCCTCGCCCACGTCTTCATGCTGGCGTGGCCGTACGGGTCGCCGGACGTGCACTCCGGATACGACTTCGGCAGCACGGATGCCGGGCCCCCGAACGACGGCCAGGTCAACGCCTGCTACCAGGACGGCTGGCGCTGCCAGCACGCCTGGCCCGAGGTTCAGAACATGGTCGCGTTCCGCAACGCCACCAGCGGCCGGCCCGTCACCGACTGGTGGGACAACGGCGCGGACGCCATCGCCTTCGGGCGTGGCGAGGCGGGCTTCGTCGTCATCAACCACGAGGGGAGCGAGGTGAGCCGGACCTTCAGCACCTCGCTCGCCCCCGGCACGTACTGCGACGTGCAGAGCGGCAACCCGGTGACGGTGGACGGCTCCGGCCAGTTCACCGCGACGCTCGGCGCCAACACCGCGCTCGCGCTCCACACGGGCGCAGCCGGCTGCTGACCCCACCACCGGTGCGGACAGCCCTCGTGCCACAACGGCTGCTTCTTCGTGTGAAAGCGAGATGAAAGCGCCGTAGTCAGGATTGCCCTCAATGTCACAGCAGTGACGCAGACACGCGCCACACGGCGGACGTGTCGGGACGAAGGGATCACCATGCGTCGGTACATCGCGACGATCGCCGCATCCGCGGCGATGCTGACGGGCCTCGGACTCACCAGCGCCAGCAGCGCATCGGCCGCCACCTCGGTGGGCTGGTGCGACGGGGTGAAGAAGGTCACGATCAGCAGCTCCGGCACCTACATCAACCAGCCCTACCACCGCGGCACGGGGAGCAGGAACTGCACGCTCGCCATGGGATCCTCCGGCAGCGCGGTGAGTGCGCTCCAGACGGCACTGAAGGAGTGCAACTTCGCGGACTCCCTCCGCGTCGACGGGGATTTCGGCAGCCTCACCCGCAACGCCCTGATCTACGCCCAGGATCGGAGAGGCACCGATCCGGACGGCATCTACGGCCCGGACACCCGCGTGGCGCTGGATTGGCCGTCGTACTACAACGGGACGATGACCGGCGGCTGCGCTCCGGGACGATGACCGGCGGCCGCGCTCCCTCCCCCTCCTGAGCGCCCTCCGCTCCCGCCCACGGGCGGCACCTCGCCACCGGCTGCCTGGCCGATCGTCCAGCCGCGCTGGTCGAACCCTCGTTGTCAGGCGTCGATGCCCGGGTCCCGCTCCGTGGGCGGCGGCGGCCAGGATGGCGCCGCGCCGGCGCCGTCGGCGCCCGGGTCGGTGGCGAGCGGGCCCGGGTCCAGGGAGCCGTCGAGCACGTAGGCGGCGAGCTGGCCAGGGCATTGCGTCGGCTTGTGATCCCGGTGGCGGTTGATGGCCTCGCCCGCGCCGCCGTTGATCCGCAGCGCGGCGATCGCCCGCCGGAAGGCGAGGAGGAGCTCCGGCGTCACCGCGTCGTACGCGCCGGGGGAGCCGCCGATCAGGCCGCAGACGGCGTACCAGTTCTGGTTGCCCTCGTCGGTGCCGTTGGCCGCCGTCCGGCACCACGGGCCCCGGCCCTCGAAGACGTGGCCGTGCACGCACACCAGGTAGGTGTAGGCGATGTCCGACCAGCCGTTGGCGTCCATGTGGTAGTCCTGGATGGACCGGACCTGCGCGGCGCAGTCGGCGTGGTCCTCGCGCGCCACGCGCTCCCCACCCACGTAGTGGATCGTGACCCCGCCGGACCGCGGGGTGATGTGGGGGCGGCGGTGGCGGGGGCGCCGGCCGCCCCACGCGGAGCGGGGGACGAAGGACTCGATGACGAACGAGCCGGGGCCGCCGTGCGGGCTGGCGCCCAGCGCGCCGTCGGCGGCGGGGGCGGCCGGGGCGTCCTCGCCGTCGGCGAGGGACCGCCCGGCCGAGCCCCCGGTGAGGGCGGCGGGTAATCCGGCCGCCAGGAACCGGCGCCGCGTCGGGGGGTGATGATGCTGCGTCACCCCCGCATCCTCACCCGAACGCATCAGCGACGGAAGGGCCGCCCGCGCACCGGGCGCTAGGAGGAGGCGTGCTCCAGGTACGCCAGCACCGCCAGCACGCGGCGGTTGTCGTCATCGGACGGCGGCAGGCCGAGCTTGGTGAAGATGTTGGAGGTGTGCTTGGCCACGGCCCGCTCGGTGACCACCAGCCGCTCGGCGATCGCCGCGTTCGACCTGCCCTGGGCCATCAGCTCGATCACCTCCAGCTCGCGCGGGGTGAGCCGCTCCAGCGGCGAGTTCCGGGAGCGCTGCGCCAGGAGCTGCTGGATGACCTGCGGGTCCATGGCGGTGCCGCCCTGCGCCACCCGGCGCACCGCGTCCACGAACTGCTCGGCGTCGAAGACCCGGTCCTTCAGCAGGTACCCGACGCCGCCGTTGCCGTCGGCCAGCAGCTCGCGGGCGTAGAGCCGCTCCACGTGCTGGGAGAGGACCAGCACCGGCATCCCGGGCCGGACGCGGCGGGCGGCCAGCGCGCACTGCAGCCCCTCGTCGGTGAAGGACGGCGGCAGCCGCACGTCGACGATCGCCACGTCCACGTGGTGCTCGGCGAGGGCACGGGTGAGGGCGGGGCCGCTGTCCACGGCGGCGGCGATCGCGAAGCCGTGGGCCTCAAGCAGCCGGACAAGGCCGTCCCGCAGCAGGAACAGATCTTCGGCAACGACGACACGCACCCGGACACACTACCCTCAGCGGCACGCGCCGCCCGTGCCCGGTCGGCCGCGGGGGCGGCTCCTAGCCTTGGGCTATGTCGCAGGGGATCTCGATGGTGACGAGCGTGGGCCCGCCCTCGGGGCTGCTGACGGCCATGACGCCGTCGAAGGGGCCGAGCCGCCGCTCGATGCCCCGCAGGCCGGTGCCGCCGTCCAGGCTGGCGCCGCCGCGGCCGTTGTCGGTGACGGCGATCCGCAGGGTGCCGTCCTTGTGGCTGTAGTAGATGTCCAGCCAGGCGCGGTCGGCGCCGGAGTGCTTGGCGGCGTTGGTCAGCACCTCGCTGATGGCGAAGTACGCCGCCGACTCCACCGGCTCCTCCAGGCGGCCGGGCAGTTCGGCGTCCACCTCCACCGGCAGCTGCATCCGCAGCGCCAGGGCGCGGGCCGCGTCCCCCAGGCCCCGCTCGGCGAGCACGGGCGGGTGGATGCCGCGCACCAGGTCGCGCAGCTCGGTCAGGGCCTCGGCCGAGTTCTGGCGGGCCTGGGCGATGAGCCGCTTGGCCTGGGCCGGGTCCTTCTCGATCAGCGCCTCGATCGTGCCCAGGCTCATGCCCATGGCGACCAGCCGGGCCTGGGCGCCGTCGTGCAGGTCGCGTTCGATGCGGCGCAGCTCGGCCGCTGAGTTGTCCACCGCGTCGTGCCGGGTCTCGGTCAGCCGCTCCACGCGCTGGGCGAGCTGCTGCTTCTCGGAGAAGCCCATGAGGTGCCCGGCCATCAGGAAGTGGCCGCGGATGAGGAACGGGTTGACGTACAGCGTGAGGAGGCCGAGGCCGCAGCCGAGGACGGCGGCCAGCACGGCCGTCGGCCAGGAGTCGACCGGCACGAAGAGGTACCAGAAGGCGCCGTCGGCCTCGACGATGGGCTGCCAGACGCCGGCCACCAGCACCAGGCCGAAGAGGAACTGCGCGATCAGCCCCGTGGGCAGGATCGCGATGGTGAAGCCGGCGACGGCGTCGCAGAAGAGCCAGCCGACGTCGCGCCAGGTGGCGACGTCCTGGAGCTGGTGCAGGCAGCGGGCCGCCTGCCCGGCGATGCCGGGAGCCGGCAGGCTGGGCATGGGCCGGTAGCTGGCGGGGATGGCCAGGCCGCACCACTGGCGGGCGAAGGCGCGGCGCTGGTTGGCGTGGACGCGGATCGCGTCGACGACCGGCGGCGTGGTGAACAGGCCCAGGCCGATGAGGGTGAGGGAGAGCGAGACGACGAAGAGGACGAACAGCAGCAGCGAGATGCCCACGGACAGCAGCGACAGCAGCAGCCCCTGCGCGGCGGCCAGCAGGGCGTTCCGCACCCGCCGCCCCGTGATGCCCAGCATGCCCAGCGTCTTCATGCCGTCCCCGGTCCTTCCGTGCTCCGTGCGTGCCCCGCGTCCGCGTTCACCTGTTTCCTGCTTGCGGTCACACTGTCACGCACGGGGGCGCCGCCCGTCAGGAGGGCGGCGCCCCGGAAGCATGGTGTACCTGAGTACACCAGCTGGTATGCACCTGGGATGGGGGTCTCCCCGGACCGCGCCCGAGCTGCTGGCCGCGGCCGGGGAGACGTCTGTGGTGGCCCGTGCCCCGACGGCTCAGACCAGGCCGCCCGCGTCCAGCTCGGTGCACACGGTGTCCACCAGCAGGCGGGTCACCACGTACGGGTCGCAGTTGGCGTTGGGGCGGCGGTCCTCGATGTAGCCCTTCTTGTCCCGCTCGACCTGCCAGGGGATGCGGACCGAGGCGCCGCGGTTGGAGACGCCGTAGCTGTACTGGTCCCACGGCGCGGTCTCGTGCGCGCCGGTGAGGCGGTCCTCGACGCCGACGCCGTAGTTCTTCACGTGCTCCAGCGGCTTGCCCTCCTTGCCGAGGGCGTCGCAGGCGGCGATGATCGCGTCGTAGCCGGAGCGCATGGACTTGGTGGAGAAGTTGGTGTGCGCGCCCGCGCCGTTCCAGTCACCCTTGACCGGCTTGGGGTCGAGCGTCGCGGAGACGCCGAAGTCCTCGCCGGTGCGGTAGAGCAGCCAGCGGGCCACCCACAGCTGGTCGGAGACCTCCAGCGGGGAGAGCGGGCCGACCTGGAACTCCCACTGGCCGGGCATGACCTCGGCGTTGATGCCGGAGAGGGACAGGCCCGCCTTCAGGCAGTTCTCCAGGTGGGCCTCGACCACGTCGCGGCCGGCGATCTCGTCGGAGCCGACACCGCAGTAGTACGGGCCCTGCGGGCCGGGGAAGCCGCCGGCGGGGAAGCCGAGGGGGTAGCCGTCCTTGAAGAAGGTGTACTCCTGCTCGATGCCGAACAGCGGCTCGTGGGCGGCGAACTTCTCCGCGACCGGGCGCAGCAGGGCGCGGGCGTTGGAGACGTGCGGGGTGTCGTCGCCGGGGTTGAACACCTCACACAGCACCAGCTTGTGGTCCCCGCCGCGGATCGGGTCCGGGTAGACGGACACCGGCTTGAGCACGCAGTCGGAGGCGTGGCCCTCGGCCTGGTTGGTGCTGGAGCCGTCGAACCCCCAGATCGGCGGCTCGTCGCCGTCCGCGAGGATCTTGGTCTTCGAGCGCAGTTTCGCGGTCGGCTCGGTGCCGTCGATCCAGATGTACTCGGCCTTGTAGCTCACGGTCCGGCTCCTCCGGGAGGTCTTCGCGGGTGCGTCACGTATGGGCCACGCGCGCTCCATACGCCGCTCGCCACCCTCGCGACCTGCAGTTTCCCGCCCGTTGCCCGTCCGTTAAGGCGCTGTGAACTACATCCCCCACCGCGGCCTGCCCGCCGGAGAGCTTGCGCGCTTAGGGTGGGCGCCTGAGAATCGCCCGGCACACCCGCCGGCACGTTGCCCGAAACAGGAGGCATCCGTATGAGATTCGGCCTGCTCGGAACCGGCCCCTGGGCCCAAGCGGCGCACGGCCCCGCCCTGGCCGGGCACCCGGAGGCGGAGCTGGTGGGCGTGTGGGGACGCCGGGAGGAGGCGGCGCGGGCGCTCGCCGCCGAGCTCGGCACCCGCGCCTACGACAGCGCCGAGGCGCTGTTCGCCGACTGCGACGCCGTGGCCGTCGCGCTGCCGCCCGACGTGCAGGCCCCGCTCGCCACCCGGGCGGCGGCGGCAGGCTGCCACCTGCTGCTGGACAAGCCGGTCGCGACCACGGTGACCGGCGCGCGGGAGGTGGCGGAGGCGGCCGAGCGGGCCGGCGTCGCGTCGGTGGTCTTCTTCACCCTGCGGTTCGCCCAGGAGACGGCGGCCTGGGTCGCGGCGCAGAGCGCCACCGACGGCTGGCTGACCGGCAGGGCCGACTGGTACTCGCCGGTCTTCGGCGGCGCGGACAGCGCGTACGCCGCCTCGCCGTGGCGGCGGGAGAAGGGCGCCCTGTGGGACGTGGGCCCGCACGCGCTGTCGCTGCTGCTGCCGCCGCTGGGCGACCTGGCGCCCGGTCCCGGCGCCGTCACCGCCGCGCGCGGCCCGGGCGACATGGTGCACCTGGTGCTGCGTCACGCCTCCGGCGCGTCCAGCGCGATCACCGTCACCCACACCGTGCCGCCGCAGGCGTCGGCGGTCTCGGCCGAACTGCGCGGCAGCGCCGGCGTGTCCACGCTGCCGGAGCGGCCCGACGGCGGCCCGGTCGCGCCGCTGGGGCGGGCGATCGACGCCCTGATCGAGGCGGCCAGGACCGGCCGGCCCCACGCGTGCGACGTCCGCTTCGGCCTGCGTGTGACGGAGATACTCGCCATGGCGGAGGCGGCCCTGGGACCGGACCCGGACGTCCCGGCGGCCACGGACGCTCCGGCCGCGTCGCCGGTGGCCTGAGGCGGTGGCCTGAGGCGGTGGCCCGAGCCGGTCGCCCGAGCCGGTCGCCCGAGCCGGCCGGGCGGGGGCGCCCCGGCTCAGACGGCCGGCCGGGTCGCCGCCCCGGACAGGTCCAGCTCCCAGTCCTGCCCGGTCTCCTCGCGGCCGAAGAGGGTGTGGGGGGCGCTCGCGGCCAGCGTGAAGCCCACGGCCTGGTAGATCTTGCGCGCGCTCGTCAGCACGGCGTTGGTCCACAGCACCATGCGCTCGTAGCCGGCCTGCCGCGCGAAGCGGACGCACTCCTCGACCAGCGCGTTGCCGATGCCCAGCCCCCGGGCGTGCGGCTCGACGAGCAGCAGCCGCAGCCGGGCCGTGGGCACCCGCACCTCGTGTTCGCGCGCCTCGTCGACGCAGACGATCGAGCCCGCCGGGGAGCCGTCCAGCTCCGCGATCCAGGCGGCCTCCCGCTTCGGGTCGTGGTTCCTCGCGTACCGGGCGACCACGTCGGCGACCAGCGCCTCGAACGCGTCGCTCCAGCCGTACTCGGCGGTGTAGAGCGCGCCGTGGCGCTGGATCACCCAGCCCAGCTCGCCCGGCAGCGGCGGTCGGATCCGGACGGCGGCGCCCGCGGCTCCCGCGGCGCCCGCGGCACCCGTGCGGCGTTTCGGGGTGAGCCGCAGCAGCCCGGAGACCGCGCCCAGCGCGGCCAGCAGCCGCTCGCGCTCGGCGGCCGACAGCCCCTCGACGAGCGCGCGGGTCGCCTCGGTGGAACGCCGCTCCAGCAGGGCCGCCGCCTCCCGCCCGGCGCCGGTGAGCCGGACGAGCTGACGCCGCGAGTCCGCCGGGTCGCGCTCGCGCGCCACCAGGCCGTCCTCCTCGGCCCGGGCGAGCAGCCGGCTGAGCTGCCCGGGGTCCATCTCCAGCTCCCGGCGCAGCTCGGTGAGCGGGATCCGCGCGCGCTGGGCCAGCTCGTACAGCACGCGGGCCTGGGGCAGCGAGTAGGGGGTGCCGAGCCGGTGCTCGTAGTCGAGGGCCCCGATGATCCGGGTGTAGCCGCGGTTGAACTCCCGGAGGCGCCGCACGGCCTCGTCCCCTGGCGCGGTCGTCGTGACGGTCGTGGCCGTCGCCGTCTTCGTTGACTCGGTCATTGACTCAGTCAAACTTATACGGAAGCCGACTTCAAGGGGTCCGCGGCGCTCCGGCGGCTCAGTAGGTGACGGTGATCCGCCCGGCCGGGCCGTCCACCCGGACCGGGCCGCCGTAGGGGATGACCTGCTGCGGGTCGGTGTGGCCGAGGTCCACGTCGAAGACGGCCATCGTCTCGGGGGCGTACTCCGCCAGCGCCCGCAGCACCGCCGCGCGCTGGTCGTGCCGGTAGGTGGCGCGCTCCGCCTCCGGGCGCGGCTCGAGGACCGACTGCGTCTTGGCCCGCCCTATCAGCAGCGCGGCGAAGCGGCCGAGCAGCCCGCGCTCTCCCATGGAGCGCAGCACGCGGTACACCTCGGCGGCCCTCGGCAGTTCCTCGTCGGTCTCCAGGAAGAGCACCCACCCCTCGTACGCCTCGGGCGGGCCGATCTCCCGGTCGGCCATGAGGAGCCAGGACAGCACCTCCACGTCGCCTCCCCAGCCCGGCCCTTCGACAACCTGCCCGCCGTTGTGCCAGGTCCAGCCCGGGCACGGCTCGGTCTCCGGCTCGCGCTCGAAGGTCGCCGGGTCCTGCCAGGGCCGCTCCAGGTCGCCGTAGGCCCCGACCTCGCGCAGCTCGTAGGGGCCGGAGGTGAACAGCGCCGCGCGCAGCGACGCTTCGGTGACCGGGTGCATCGCCCCGGGCCGCCCGAACTGCACCATCACCGAGCCGCCGTGATAGCCGACCACGCCGGTGGCGGCCAGCCAGGCCAGCAGGTTGGTGCAGTCGCTGTAGCCGAAGAACGGCTTGGGATTGGCCCTGACGAGGTCCCGGTCCAGGTGCGGCAGCACGGTGATCTGGTCCTCGCCGCCGATGCTGGAGACGATCGCCCTGATCTCCGGGTCCGCGAACGCCGCGTGCAGCTCGGCGGCCCGGCGGCGCGGCGTGGTGCGCAGCGTGCGCGTGCCGGGGTACTCGACCACCTCCAGGCCGAAGTCCTCGGCCAGGCGCCGCAGCCCCAGCTCGTGGGGGAGGGGGAAGAGCTCCGGCAGCCCGCCCGACGGGGAGAGCACGGCGACCTTGTCGCCCGGGCGGGGCTTGGGCGGGAAGACGGGGGCGGTCATGACGGCACGCTACCTGCGGCACGGGGCGCCGGGCCGGGCACCGCGTTGCGGCGCCGGCTCAGCGGCGCGGGCCGTGGCCCAGGGCTTCCGCCACCGCCTGGACGTTGGCGTAGGTGTCGGTGGGCGGCAGCCCGCGCACCGCCTCGATCAGCGGGTCGGGGGCGTTCTCCTCCTGCAGGACGCGCAGCAGCTCGCGCCGCCGCGCCGGGTAGACGGTGCGCCGCAGGTGCCGGGCGAGTTCGAAGCGGAACGCCTCGTCCTCCGCCTCCCGCGTGCTGGCGTCGCCGCGCGGCGGGACCGGGCCGCGCGCCAGCTCGGGGTCGTCCTCGGCGGAGGGCTCCGGGTCGCGCCACTCCTCGGCGCGGCTGGTGCGCTCGGCGCGGAGCCGGTCGCCGAGTTCGTGCTTCATCTCGTCGTCCCGGTGGACGTTGAGCCGGTCGCTGCCTCGCTGCTGCATCGCGGTCACCTCTCTCGCGGTCCGGGAACCTGTGCCGGGTACCCGGGCGTACGCCCCCCACACGGCGCGCGGGCGCGTGTTTGGGGCGTGCGTGAGGGGGAACGCGAGGGGTCCGGCCGAGCGAGCGGCCTCCGTGGGGGGCGTACGGCTCCGGGTGCGGGCCGATCAGGGGGCCCGCCCCGGAGTCGCCCCCACTTCTCCTTCTGTCGGGTTCCGTCGCGCGGCTACGCGCTCCCGGACGGCTGCCAGGGCGGGGTGAGGCCCCACGCCCAGCGCGGCACGGGGGCGGCGTTCAGCGGCGGGGGGTTCTCCCCGGAGTAGACGAGGGCCATGCGGGTGCCCCACTCGACGTAGTAGGCGAAGACGGCCCGGAACTCGGGGTCGTCCGGCAGCCCGGCCTCGTCGGCGGCGTCCCTCAGCAGGGCGACCCAGCGGCGGCGTTGCTCCTCGGTGATGCCGCGCCCCACGTGCTTGCCCGCCATGTGCGGGTGGCCGCCGCGCTCCGCCGAGTACCGGGCGGGGCCGCCGAAGACCTCGGCGAGCCACATCGCGACGTACCGGGGGTGGTCCCCGGCCATCCCGGAGAAGACCGGCTTCAGCAGCGGGTCCTCGTGGACGTGCCCGTAGAAGATCTCGGTCAGCCGCTCGAACGCCGCCGCGCCGCCGGCCCACTCGTAGATGCTGGGCGTGCTGCCGCCCGCGCCGGCGATCCCGGTGGACTCGTAGTGCCGCATCTCCTCGATCGCCGCCACGTAGGGCCCGATCTCGGCGAGGAACGCCCGGAAGTGCTCGCCCTCGCGGAAGCCCTCCAGGTGGTCGGCGGCCGACGTCCACCGGATCCGGAGCACGTACCAGGCGTCGTCGCCCTCTTCTTCGTCTTCTTCGTCCTGGCGGCGCGTCAGCTCGTAGTCGACGCACTGCGGCGCCGCCGCGAGCGAGGCCGCCGCCCGCCGGCAGGCCGCCTCGAACTCCTCGCGGTCCCGTGCCGCCATCCGGTATCTGACGTATTCGACGATGCTCGCCATGCGCGCTCCTCGCAGATCATGCGTCCGGGCCCTGGGAGCGTACGCGCTGGACCTGGTCGAGTGACTCCCGCAGCTCGCTCAGCCAGCCGTCGGCGTTGCGCTGCACCAGGCGGACGCACCAGGCCAGCGCCTCGCTGCGGCTGCGCGCCACCCCGCCCGCGATGAGGATGTCGAGCACCTGGCGCTCCGGCTGCCGCAGCCGGGTCATCACGGGCGCGGCGACGTGCGTGAAGAGCGTGCGCGTGCCGCCGCACTCCACGCCCCAGGACGCCTTGCGCCTGAAGCGCCGCTCGGCCTCCCGGGCCACCTCCATCCGCTCCGCGCGGGTGCGCTCACGGAACTCCGACACCCGCCCCTCGCGCGCCGCCTCCCGCTCGGTCGCCGACGCGTCCGGCCCCAGCTCGGGCTCGGGTATGCGCCCGACGACGGTGATCTCCTCGCGGTCGACCGCGACGTCCACCAGCTCGGCGAAGAGCCCTTCGGGCAGCCGGCCGGCGAACCAGCCGCGCACCTCGTCTCTCTGCTCGTTCGTAATCATGTAATCGAGATTACGCCCCCAGTCGATCCGAGGACAGGGGGTTCACCTCCGGCTGAATTACCACGAATGGGGCACTCGGCGCATAATGGGAAATGCCCCGTGGACGTATCTAAGGAGGCAGATCGCATGACCGACGTCTCTCACCGCAGGACGGCGGAGCGACCCGAACTCGTCGAACACCCCGACGCGATGGAGATGCGGGCGCGCTACGACCGCGTGCTCCAAGGCCGTGATGTGGTGTTCGTCGACGCGCCGGTCTTCCTGGCCGGTCTCTACGCCGCCATATCTCCCTGGGTGCTGGACTTCACGGTGGGCCAGCCCGAGCTCATGATCAACAACCTGATCGTCGGCATCGCGGTGTCCGTGCTCGCCCTGGGCTTCACCATGGCTCCCGAGCGTATGTACGGCCTGAGCTGGGCCATCTGCGCCGCCGGGATCTGGCTGGTCATCTCTCCGTGGACTGTCGGCGACAGCCCGGATGGCGGGGTGATCGTCAGCAACGTCATTGTCGGCGGCCTGCTCTTCCTCCTGGGAGTCGCGAGCGCCGGCGCGTCGCTGAGAGCGAGAAGTGCGATGAAGGGAGCGGGAGCCGAGAAATAACAGATACGCACACGAAGAGGAAACGCACGGAGAGTGGGGGCGCCCCCGGAAAGGGGAGCGCCTCCACGTCTCTGTCATGCGGCGTTGTGAGCGCGTGCGCGCCGCCCGCCTACGGGCGGCCCCGGTGGCCGCGCATCTTGTACAGATTCCGCTGGAACCGGGTGATGTCCCGCCGCCCGCGCTCCCGTTCCGCCCGCAGCCGGGCGTCGGTGCGCGAGGCCGCCCAGGCGTTCTCTCGCAGCAGCTTCCGGTAGCTCGCCAGCCGCCGGGCAGGCAGCTCGCCCGCCTCGATGGCCGCCCGCACCGCGCACCCCGGCTCGGTGTCGTGGGAGCAGTCCCCGAAACGGCACTCCTCGGCGAGCTCCTCGATCTCCGCGAAGACCCGCTCGAGACCGCCCCCTGCGTCGTGCAGGCCCACGCCGCGCAGCCCCGGCGTATCGATCAGCACGCCCCCGCCGGGCAGCAACAGCAGCTCGCGCCGCACCGTGGTGTGGCGCCCCTTGCCGTCCTGGGCACGCACCGCGCCGGTGGCCAGCACCTCGTCGCCCAGCAGGGCGTTGCCCAGCGTCGACTTGCCCGCGCCGGAACGCCCGAGCAGCACCACCGTGCCGCCCAGCAGCGCCCGCAGCACGTCCATGCCCTCGCCGGTCACGGTGCTG
Organism: Streptomyces sp. 6N223; assembly: GCF_052246635.1. Lineage (NCBI taxonomy): Bacteria > Bacillati > Actinomycetota > Actinomycetes > Kitasatosporales > Streptomycetaceae > Streptomyces > Streptomyces sp. 6N223. The sequence goes on from NZ_JBQQCA010000073.1 coordinate 29,333, forward strand.
GTCGCCACCGTGTCCACGCCGGGCGCCAGCTCGGCCGCCTCGACGAGCGCCGCGGCCGTGTTGACCGGCCCGGCCTCGTCGGCCTTGGTCAACGCCACCACCGGCTGGGCGCCGCTGTCCCACACCAGCGCCAGCATGCGTTCCAGCCGCCCGGCGTCCAGCGGCTCCGCGAGCGACACGGTCACCACGGCCGTGTCCACGTTGGCGGCCAGCACCTGCCCGTGCGAGGTGGCGCCCGCCGAGGCCCGCACGATGGCGGTGCGCCGCGGCAGCACCACCGCCACCTCCGGCAGCCCCTCCGGCCCCGGGCCGGGCTCGGGCCGCAGCCCGACCCAGTCGCCGGCGCACGGCGCGAGCGCGGGATCCGAGCCGACGCCCGCGCCGGTGCCGGCCCGCGCCGGGCCGTCCTCGGTGACCACGTCGCACTGCCCGCGGTCGACGCCGACGACTCGCGCCGGCGCGAGACCCGCGTCCCGGTGCCCGGCGAAGGCGCGCTCGTACGCCTCGTCCCAGCCGTAGGCGGACAGCGGTGAATCAGAAGAAGTCGAGGTTGAAGTAGATGATGAGGAAGACACGATGGGAGACCCTTTGCGAGAGGGGACCCCGATGCGTGTCGATCAGGCCGGGGCCCCGGAGGTGAGGATGGACCGAACGCTGCTCAGGGCAGCCCAAACCGAGACAGCCATCACACTCACCTCCCTCGCATAGAAGTTCACGCCACGCTAGCACGCGGCCGCCGGGCCCGCACCGGAGTTCGGCAGCGGCTCAGCCAGAGGTAGGCGCCCCCGGAGGACCACGGATCGACGGCTCGCGCACCCGCCGACGTCCACGCCCGCGCGGCCGCGAGGCCCGCCTCCGGGCCGAGGCTCACGTTACGACGCCGGCGGGGGGGGGGGGG
>NZ_JBQQCA010000074.1:0-29541 GCF_052246635.1 Streptomyces sp. 6N223
CCCACCACCCCCCGCCGCTCCTCCCAGCCCTGGCTCATCGCCGCGGGCACCGCCGCCCTCCTCCTCGTCCTCATCGTCGCCTTCAGCACCTCGGGCGGCGACGGCGACGACTCCAACAACGAAACATCGCAGACCGCCGGCGCCGAAGGCACCGACAACGGCGGCTCCGCGCCGGACGACGACGGGGTGATCAGCGACGAGTCGCGGAATCCGGACCCCGAGGAGAACACCCACCACTTCAGCGGCGGCCAGACCGCCGAGTACACGAGTGGCCTGGCGATCACGCTGTCGCCGCTGGACGTCGTCCCCAGCGACAAGCTGCCGTACAGCCTCGATCCCGGCGAGGAGGGGTACTGGTTCACGGTCACCCTGGAAAACAAGGGTGAGGAGCCCATCGACGCCGCCTTCAGCCCCGACGTCTTCGCCGGAGAGAACGGCGTCGAGGCGAGCTCGCTGTCCGGCATCGAATACGACACGAGCCTCTACGGCACGGTCATGCCGGGCCGCTCCCTGACCACCGAGTTCGCGTACCACGTCCCGGTGGACAGCGGGTTCATCGAGGTGCAGTACGAGAGGTACGCCGTCACGATCTGGACGCTGGAGCTGCCCTAGCCGAGACGGCACCGGACCGGAATCCTGGGATGGTGAACGCAGCCATCGACGACCCCGACCCCGGCCCTGGCTCCGATCCCGACCCCGACCCCGACCTCGACCTCGACCTCGACCTCGCGGAAGGGCTACGCCTCCGCACGCTGACCCCGCGTGACGCGCGCCTGCTGGTCGAGGCGACCAGCGGGGAGAACGCCACGGCGCTGTGGGGCCCTCACCCGCGCGGCCCGTACGCGCACCGCGACGCGCGGGCGGCGTTACAGGCCTGGGACCTGGCCGCCGGCGGCCAGGTGTCGTACGGGCTGCTCGACCGCGGCACGCTGGTCGGCGCCCTCGGCCTGATGCCGGACAGCGACGGACCGGGCAGCGCGGAGCTGGCGTACTGGATCCGCCCCGAACGCCGACGGCAGGGGCTCGCGCTGCGCGGCGTCACCGCCCTCACCACCTGGGCGCACGACGCCGCGCGCCTCCCGCGCCTCTGGCTGGAGATACGCCCGGACAACACCGCCTCGCTGCGCCTCGCGACCCGCGCGGGGTATCGCTTCGAGCAGCGGGTGCCGCGCCACTGCCGGGCGTGGACCGCGCAGGGCCCGGGCAAGGACACCTGGCACGACTGCCTGATCTGGGCGCACCAGGCGCGGCAGCGGCCGAGACGCGCCAGCGGCCGGGACGCGACGGTGCAAGGAGACACGACGTGACGTGTCGACCAGCAGGACGCCGTGGACCGGGCTGGTGCCGAGCCTGCTGTTGCTCGGCACCATGGTGGGCCCGGGGGGTGGTTCGATGCCCGGGACCTGCCCGACCGGGTGCCCGAGCACATCGGCCCGGGTGGCGTGGACGCCTGGAGGGACGAGTGCCTAGTGCCAGTTGCTGATCGCGACGTCGCGCGGCGCGGGCTCGCCCTCGCCGGTTTCGACCAGCCGCTTGAGGCTCATCAGGAAGGTCGCCCACTTGGTGCTGCAGTGGTACATGAACTCCCCCGGCTCCTTCCAGCCTTCGTGCCGGAACAGCACGATCGTGAAGTCGTCCTCCTGCTTGAGCTCGAAGCGGACCTGCGTGCCGATCCACTCCTCGGGACCGTCGACGACCTCCCAGAGCACGCGCTCGGCGGGCTGAGCCTCCAGGACCTTCATGTCGAACCCGCCGGGCACGAAGCGGAACCGGATGACTCCCCCGAGGTTGGCGTCGCCGTCCGTGTCCTCCGTCCACCAGTTCGCCAGCCCATCGACCGTGGTCAAGGCCGCGTAGACGTCGTCGGGAGACGACGTGACGCCGATCCTGTGCAGTATGTCCACCATCTGGATGTCTCTTTCTCGTGGAGGCGCCGGCATTCGGGCGCGGTTCATCAGCGCCGCCACGGATGTGGCGGCGTTCGTTCGAGAGGTGCGCTCAGCCCTCCTGGCTGCGCTGGATTGCTTCGGCGATCCGCTTGATGCGATGCAGCCGGGCGTCCCAGGTGGCCCCGACCGACGACAGTTGCGCGACCGCGCGGGCGAGTTGGGCCTCGTCCACCTCGTAGAGGCGCTCGCGTCCGGACGGCGTGACGTTGACCAGCCCGACCCGGTGGAGTACGCCGAGGTGTTTGGCGACCGCCTGCCGCGTGACCGGCAGCTGCTCACTCAGCGTGGTCGCCGTCCCGCCGCCGTCGGTCAGCAGTAAGTCGAGCATCCGCCGCCGGGTCGGGTCCCCCACCGCCGACCAGAGCTCGTCGTCGATGGTGACGGTCATGGCGTCGACACCAGCCGAGCGACGTAGGCAACGAGGCGGGGCAGGAAGTAGTCCCAGCCGGTGACGTGGTCGCGGTACTGCTCCTCGAGCACGGCCGCCTCCCAGCCCTTCTCCCGGAACCCCGCCTCGGTGAAGCGCAGCAGCGTGCCCGCGCCCGACGGGGCCAGTTCGAAGATCACCAGGAGCGAGTTGGCCGACGTCACGGCCTCGCCCTCCTCGTACACCCACCGGAAGGAGAACCGCCGGGGCGGGTCGGCCTCCACCACCGTGAGCGGTACGACCCTCGCCTCTGGTGTGGTCCTGTCGCCGAACGTGATGACCCCGGTGGCGCCGGGCACCGGCTCGAGTTCCGCTTCGTCCGGCCACCATTCCCGCAGGTGCTCGGGGCTGCTGACGACCTTGTAGACCACCTCGGGCGTGGCGTCCACGTAGATCTCCCGCTCGATGCTGCCGTATTCCATCCCGCCGCCCTCCTCTCTTCTTGCAACCTTTGGTTGCGCATGACGATAGGGCATTCCCTCGCCATGCGCAACCTTTAGTTGCTCTCATCGGCGGCTGGAGCCGCCGGGGTGTCCCAGCCCGTCTCGTAGCTGCGGCCCTGGCGCGCCGCGAGCCCGGCTCTGGCATCGCAGGGCCGCGCCCGCGGCACAACGGCCCGTCAGTCCTCAGCGGCGTATTCGCGTCGCACGCCGCGCCTCACACCCGGTCCAGCGGGCGATGCGGCCCCGTCGGCGGCTCGACGCGGATCGCGTCGCCCGGCCGCACCTCGCCGCCCCGCACCACAAAGCCCATGATTCCGGCCTTGCGCACCAGGTTCCCCGCCTCGTCGCGGAAGACGACCTGCTTCAGCAGGCCGTGCTGGAAACCGTCGATCTGGCTGCACGGGTTGCGCAGGCCGGTGACCTCCACCACCGCGTCGTCCTCGCCGATGCGGAGCAGGGTGCCGGCGGAGAGGGCGAGCAGGTCGATGCCCCGGGTGGTGATGTTCTCGCCGAGCTCGCCGGGGGAGACGGTGAAGCCCTCGCGGGCCACCTCCTCGAAGAGCTCCTCGTGGATGAGGTGGACCTGCCGCAGGTTCGGCTGGCTCGGGTCCTGCGCGACGCGCGAGCGGTGCTTGACCGTGACGCCGGCGTGCGCGTCGCCCGCCACGCCCAGGCCGGCCAGCAGCGTGATGCTCTTCCGGTTCGCCTTGCTGAACGAGTGCTCGCCGCTGCTGCTGACGGCCGTCACCCTTCCGCCCATGCCTCACGCACCTCCTTGCCATGGACACGGTACGCCCACGCGCGCGTTCGGCACATGGATCAAGGGGCCCGCCGTGACCTGGCAGGCCCGCCGCGGGCTGTCCTCGGCGGACTACCAGACGGCGTTCGACGATCTCTCCGCGCGCGGCTTCCGGCTCCAGAAGGTCAACGGCCACACGGCGGGCGGACGGACGGCGTAGGCCGGGATCTGGCACGGGCCGCTCGCCCTGAACAAGCGCGTCTTCGGCGCGAACGGCGTCGGCGGCCTCGCCAGCCCGGTCATCGGCGCGGTCGCCGACGCCGGCTCGCTGCAGCTCGCGGGCGCGGGTGTCACACGCCCCTCGCGCCGTCTATCCGCTCGCGCAGCAGGTCGGCGTGGCCGTTGTGGCGGGCGTACTCCTCGATCATGTGAACCAGGACCCAGCGCAGCGACACGACGCCGCGCCAGGCGTCCTCGCCCGTGATGTCGAGGCTGGGCGCGTCGGCGGCGAACACCTCGGCGAACGCCACCTCGGCGCGCCAGGCGTCCCAGGCCTCCGCCACCACCGCCGGGTCGGGGGTCGCGCCGTCGAAGTCCTCGTCGGGGTTGGCCTCGGTGGCGAAGCGCGGGGGCGCGGCCTGACCCGCCAGGACCCGGCGGAACCAGCGGCGTTCGACGTCGGCGAGGTGGCGGACCAGGCCGAGCAGCGACAGCGTTGAGGGCTCCACGGCGCGGCGGGCCAGCTCCGGGCCCAGGCCGTGGCACTTCAGCTCCAGCGTGGCGCGCTGGGCGGCGAGGACGTCGGCGAGCATGGTGCGTTCGCCTGCGGTGGCGGGGGTCTGGAAACGCCGGTCCGCCCCGGGGCCGGTGAACAGCTCGGCTCTGCGGCGGCGTGGGCTGGTCGCCTGCGCCGCAGACTCCTCAGACATGCTCCATCACCAGCACGGCCGTCGTCTGCGGGTCCAGAGCCTTGAAGATGTGGGGGGCGTCGCCGGCGTAGGTGATGTAGTCGCCGGGGGCGAGCTCGACGGGCTCCTCGGCGGGGCCGACCAGGGCGCGGCCGGTGCTGAGGACGACGTGCTCGACGGAGCCGGGGTTGTGGGGGTCGGAGACGCGCGGCTCGCCGGGCTCGGCGGCGATGCGGTAGATGTCGCGGCGGGCGTGGGGCGGGCTGGAGGCGAGCAGGGTGGCGGCGTAGGCGGCGCGCTCGGCGTGGGTGACGGGGCCCTCGCCGGCCCTGATGACGCGCACGGCGGTGCGGGGCGGGTCGACGAGGCGGCTGAAGGGCACCTCCAGGGCGACGCCGAGGGCCCACAGCGTCTCGACGCCGGGGTTGCCGACGCCGGATTCGAGCTGGGAGAGGGTGGACTTGGCGATGCCCGCGCGGCGGGCCGCCTCGGTGAGGGACAGGCCCGCGCGGTCGCGCTCGCGGCGGAGGGAGGCCGCGATGCGGGCGGTGAGGTCGCTGGGGGTGCCGTTTCCCATGCTCCGTGTCCTCCTCCATGCCGTTCGGTTCCGTTCGCCGTGGACTACCAATCGTACGGCTTGACGAACGGCAGCCGGTGGGTTCATCATAGCGTACATGCGTTCGTTTCACCGAACAGTCGGTCGTCTCGGTCTGGACCCCGGCACGATGCGGGACATCGGCCTGGTCTGCGTCGCCGACGCGCTCGTCGGCGCCTCGTTCGGGGCCATCGCGGTCTCGGGCGGGCTGGCGGCGTGGGTGCCGGTCGTCATGTCGCTCGTGGTGTTCGCCGGGGGCGCGCAGTTCGCGGCGGTCGCGGTGGTGCTCTCCGGCGGCAGCCCGGCGGCGGCCGTCGCGGCCGGGCTGGTGCTCAACGCGCGGCACCTGCCCTTCGGCTTCGCCGTCGCCGACGTGCTCGGCGAGCGGTGGCGGACCCGGCTGCTCGGCGCGCACCTGCTGATAGACGAGTCGGTGGCGTTCGCCATGGGGCAGCGCGACACGCGGCAGCGGCGCGCGGCGTTCTGGGCGTGCGGCATCGCCCTCTTCGTGGTGTGGAACGCGGCGGTGGTGCTCGGCGCGATGGCGGGCGGCAGCATCGGCGACACCGACGCGCTGGGGCTGGACGCCGCGTTCCCCGCCGTGCTGCTGGCGCTGGTGCTGCCCGCGCTGCGGGACCGCCGCACCCGGGAGGCGTCGCTGGCCGGCGTCGTCATCGCGGTCGCGTCGACGCCGTTCCTGCCCGCCGGGCTGCCGGTGCTGCTGGCGCTGGCCGGGCTGCTGATCCCGCGGCGGGGCGGCCCCGCGACCCGCATACGCGCACGCATACGCACACGCACACGCATACGCGAGGAGGAGGTGCGCTGATGCCGCTGCTCGCCATCCTGGTGCTGGCGGCCGGGACCTACGCCTTCCGGCTGGCGGGTCCCGCGCTGCACGGGCGGCTGGAGATCCCGGAGGGGCTGCGGCGCCTGCTGGCCACCGCCACGGCGGTGCTGCTGGTCGCGCTGGTGGCCAGCGCGGCGCTCACCGAGGACAGGGGCTTCGCTGGCTGGTCCCGGCCCGCGGGGGTGCTGGTGGCCGGGGCGCTGGCGCTGCGCCGGGCCCCGTTCCCGGTCATCGTCCTCGCGGCCGCCGCGACCACGGCGCTGCTGCGGCTGTGCGGCGTGCCATGACCACCCGGCTCGCGCCCGTGCCTGTGCCCGTGCCGGTGCGGGGGCGCCGCCGGGAGACGGCGACGCCGCACAGGCACAGCGCGCCGCCCGCCAGCGTGAGCGCCCCGGGCACCTCGTCCAGCAGCAGCCAGGACATCAGCACGACCAGCGCGGGCACGACGTACGTCGTGGACCCCATCCGCCCGGCGGTCATGCGGGACAGGGCGAACGCCCAGGTCGTGAAGGCGAGGGCGGTGGGAAACACGCCGAGGTAGATCATGTTGAGCGTCGCGGAGGCGGGGGCGTCCGCGACCTCGGAGAGGAGGACACCGGAGAAGGGCAGGCACGCGACCGCGCCGATGAGGCAGCCGTAGAAGGTGACCTGGAGCGGCCCGGAGTGGCGGAGCGCGGGCTTCTGCGAGACGACGCCGATGGCGTAGGTGACGGCCGCCAGCAGGCACAGCAGCACCCCCAGCAGCGAGGCGTCGGACGAGCCGGAGCCCGAGCCGTCCGTGGACATCGACAGGCCGACGACCACGGCGCCGGCGAAGGAGACCGCTATGCCCACCAGCAGCGGGCGCGGCAGTCCCTCGCCCAGCAGCCTGGCGCTCAACAGCGCGACGAGGATGGGCCCGATGTTCACCACCATGGCCGCCGTGCCCGCGTCGACCTCCCGCTCACCCCAGTTCAACGCCACCATGTAGAGGCCGAACCACAGCACGCCCGAGCACGCGATGCCCGGCCACGCGGCGCGCGGCGGCCAGCCCTCGCGGCGTATCAGGCATATAGCGCCCAGCACCAGGGCCCCGGCCAGCAGGCGGCCCAGGGCCAGGGCGCCCGGCGAGTACGACTCCCCGGCGCTGCGGATCGAGACGAAGGCCGAGGCCCACAGCACGACGGTCACTCCTGCCGCGGCGAGCGCGGGCCACTCCTTCTGGCGTTCCATACCGGCAGACGCTAAGGCATGGACGGTTCGGGACTCATCGAATTTACGTTCGCCACCGAGGGCGTGGGTGAGGGCGCCGAACGGCCGACAGCAGCCTCACGCGTAAGCCGCTCCACGACGCGGAAGCGCTCGGCGACGAAAGGGGTCGTGTCCGTGACGGTGAAGCCCGGGTCGCCGGAGTCGAACAGCAGCGAGCGGGCCCGACGGGCGTGGGCTCCGCGCCGCCGGCGTAGTCGGCGAGCAGCGAGATCGTCGCGGTCTTCTCCCCGGAGAGGTTCGCCGCCACGAGCCCGTCGCGCCGCAGGTCCCGCAACGCGAACTCCGCGCGGGGCAAACGGTCATGATCGGCCACGGGCAAAAGCTACAAGCTCTCCAGCGGCGGAATGATGCGCACGACAATGATCAGCCTGTCCCGCGGTGAGGCGAGGAAATAGAACCAGCCTCCGGCTGCGTCCATGCGGCGGAGCCCTCCCGGACGCGGCCCGTCTCCCATGTCGGTGACGTCGATGCCCATATCGGCGAGTTCCACGAGCTGAGCGACAAGCCGCTCGACCTCGCTCGCCATCCTGGCAGGAATTCCGCCGGCAACATGATCGCGATCGGGGTCGTACTCCCAGCGCCAAGCCTCGCTCACGACGAAGTCGCCGCGAGTGCGGCGTGAGCTTCGTCGAGGATCCGGCCGATCTCGGAGGCGGCCTGACGCACGTGAGGTGTGCCGCCGTGGGCGACCATGTCCTCCAGTTCTCGCAGCCGCACGGCGAGCCGCGGATGGCGTTGAATCTGCACATAGACGGACCACTGAGTCACGAAGCGCCGCAGAGGTGCAAGGTCAGAGCCCTGACGCGCCTGGTCGGCCGCCCGGTCCAGTTCACGCGTAAAGGCCGGCAGGGCTACCGGGGCGATCTGCGCAATCGCCTCCCGCAGCGCGGCAACCGTCGCGGAGGGCTGCGGAATCAGGGGCTGTTCAGACACACCAGCCGTCATGCGTTCTCCCATGGGCGGGATTCTCAACCGAGGCCCCAGCGTACTCGTCCTAAACGGACATCACTCCATCCATATGAGTGATCATTCGACAGTCGCTTGACATGCGTGCGCCGAGGAACGGTCAGTCTTCACCCTCGCCCTCCCCCGGCCCTTCCGCGGTCCGCGTGAAGCGCCAGCGGTGCACCGGCCGGTGCAGCAGCTCGCCCGGCGGGTCCGGGAGTTCGCCGCCCGGCTCGCCCCGCCACCAGGTGATGACCAGCACCCGGTCCTGCGGCGCCGTGAAGGTCTCGCGGCGTGCCGGGGCCGGGTCGAGGACCTGGGCGCGGGCCCAGGCCAGCAGTTCGCCGCCCCGGCCGGCGGCGGCACGGGCCTCCCACATCAGTGCCACCGTCACGCGGTGCCCTCCCCCGGCTCGGAGAGGTTGGCGCGGCTCAGCTCGTGATCGTGATCGTGATCGTGGCCATGGCCGTGGCCGTGGCCGTGGCCGTTGCCCGGCACGTGGGTGTGCGTCACCGGCAGCGACGAGTCGGCGGGCAGCGCCAGGTCCGAGGGGGCCCGCCCCCGCGCCATCATCTCCGCGCCGAGCGAAGCCACCATCGCGCCGTTGTCCGTGCACAGCTTCGGGCGCGGCACCCGCAGCGTCAGCCCCGCGTCGGCGCACCGCTCCTCCGCCATGGCCCGCAGCCGGGAGTTGGCCGCCACGCCGCCGCCGATCATCAGGTGGTCGACGCCCTCGGCCTTGCAGGCCCGGATCGCCTTCCTCGTCAGCACGTCCGTGACCGCCTCCTGGAAGGACGCCGCCACGTCCGCCACCGGCACCGGCTCGCCCGCCGCGCGCCGCGCCTCGACCCACCGCGCCACGGCCGTCTTCAGGCCGGAGAAGGAGAAGTCGTACGGCGCGTCGCGCGGCCCCGTCAGGCCGCGCGGGAACCGTATGGCGTCCGGGTCGCCCTCCCGCGCGCGGCGATCGATGACCGGCCCGCCCGGGAAGCCGAGCCCCAGCACCCGCGCCACCTTGTCGAACGCCTCCCCCGCCGCGTCGTCGATCGTCGCGCCCAGCGGCCGCACGTCCGAGGTGATGTCCGGGGCGAGCAGCAGCGAGGAGTGCCCGCCCGAGACCAGCAGCGCCATCGTCGGCTCCGGCAGCGGCCCGTGCTCGAGCTGGTCGACGCAGACGTGCGAGGCGAGGTGGTTGACGCCGTACAGCGGCTTGCCCAGCCCGTAGGCGTACGCCTTGGCCGCCGCGACGCCCACCAGCAGCGCGCCCGCCAGGCCGGGCCCGGCCGTCACGGCGATGCCGTCGAGGTCCCCGGCCGCGACCCCGGCCTCCTTCAGGGCGCGCTCGATGGTGGGGACCATCGCCTCCAGGTGCGCGCGGCTGGCGATCTCGGGCACCACGCCGCCGTACCGCGCGTGCTCGTCGACGCTCGACGCGACGGCGTCGGCCAGCAGCGTGTGGCCCCGGACGATGCCGACGCCGGTCTCGTCGCAGGATGTCTCGATGCCCAGGACGAGCGGTTCGTCACTCATCGGTCCGCGTCTCCCTCTCCCTCTCCTCTTCCTTGTGCGGCTTCCCTCACGGCTTCCTTCACGGCTTTCTTCGCGTCCTCCTCCGCGTGGTCGCGGCGCATCGTCAGGGCGTCGTGGTTGCCGGGCTGGTAGTAGCCGCGGCGGATGCCGACCGCCTCGAAGCCGAAGCGCTTGTACAGCCGCTGCGCGCGCTCGTTGTCGGCGCGCACCTCCAGGAACACCTCGCGGCAGCCGAAGCCCGTCGCGGCCCGAAGCAGCTCGGTCAGCAGGCGGGCGCCCAGCCCCCGCCCCTGCTCGGCCGGGGCGACGGCGATCGTCTGCACGTCGCCCGTGACGTGGCCGCCCTGGCCGCCCTGGCCGCCCGACCCGGAGGCCGCCAGCCCGGCGTACCCGGCGAGGGCATCGCCGTGCTCGGCCAGCACGTAGTGGCGGGTGCGGCGCGGGCCGCGCGCGCGGGCCAGCTCCGACCAGAACATCCCCGCCGACCAGGCGTCCTCGGGAAACAGCTCCCGCTCGAGCGCCACCACCGCCTCCAGGTCCCACCAGCGCATCTCGCGCAGCGAGATCGTGCCGGTCATGACGGCGTGACCGCCTTGTAGCCGGCGGGCTCGCGCGCGTCGGGGCGGCGCAGGTACATCGGCAGCGGCTCGGACAGCGCCACCCCGGCGGCCAGCCGCTCCGCCGCCAGCGCGGCGAGCGCGGCGGCCGAGGCGTGCTCGGGCAGCCCGGGCCGCGCCTCGCCGAACACCTCCGGGTACAGCAGCGCCCCGGCCCCGGCGGCGGGCAGCCGCGTCACCTCGCGCGGCAGCTCGGCGGGCCGGTCCACGGCCGGGCCCGCGACACGCGTGCGGGCGTCGGCGTAGCGCGCCCAGTACACCTCCTTGCGCCGGGCGTCCGTGACGACGACGAACGCCCCGTCCAGACCGGCGCCGACGGCGTACGCCATCGCGTCGAGCGTGCACACGCCGTGCACGGGTACGCCGCGGGCGGCGCCGAGCGCGGCGGCGGTGGCCAGGCCCACGCGCAGCCCGGTGTACGGCCCCGGCCCGGTGCCCACCACGATCCCCGTCACCTCGGCCAGGCCGCGCCCCGCCTCGGCCAGCACCCGCTCCACGGCGGGCAGCAGCAGCTCGCCGTGCCGCCGCGCGTCCACCCGGGTGGCGGCGGCCAGGGTACGGCCGCCCTCGCGGCCCTCGCCCTCGTGCAGCGCGACGGTGACGGCGGGAGTGGCGGTGTCCATGGCGAGCAGCAGCACGCCAGCAAGCGTATGCGCTCCCGCGCGCCCGCCACTCCACCGGGGGCGGAGCTCCTGGTCCCCGCCGTGACGCCGCGACGCCGCGACGCCGCGACGCCGCGACGCGCCCGCCGCCTGGTAGCGTCGCCAGCGTCCCTACCCACCGTGAGAGCCCGAGCGGCGAGCGAAAGGCAGCATCGTGGCGCGCCATTCCTCCGGCACCCGTCCCGGGGTGCTCGTGACCGCGCTGACGGTCGTGGCGCTCGGCGTGGTCGCGTTCTTCGCCTACCAGGCCTCGGCCGGGGACGACCGCCCGCTGGCGGGCCCGCCCACGCCGGAGTCCGCCGCCCCGAGCGGCGACGGCGACACCGACGGGGAGAAGGGCGGCGGCGGCACGGACGGCCGCGACGACCCCGGCAGCGGCGAGCCGGCGCTGCCACCCGAATCGGGGACGGGCAAGCGAGTGGTCTACTCCGTGGAGCAGAGCCGCGTCTGGCTCGTCGACATCGCGCTCGACGGCACGGGCGAGGAGGTCAGGGACACGTACGAGGTGTTCCCCAGCTCGGTGGACCCGCCCCCAGGGGAGTACGAGATCACCTCCCGCATCCCGGAGGGCACCGGCTCGGACGGCGTGCAGATCGAGCACACCATGGTCTTCCACGTCGCCAGCGACGGCGTCGTCTTCGGCTTCTCCTCCGCGGTGGACGGCTCGACCCCGGACCCGGACTCCGACATCCGCACCGGCGGCATCCGCCAGTCCCGCTCCGACGGCGCCGACATGTGGCTCTTCGCCGTGCAGGGCACGGCGGTCGTCGTCGTGCCGTAAGGGCGGCCGGGGCTACCCCAGCGCCGCCAGATCCACCCCGTGCCAGCGCGGGCCGACCCCCGTGAACGTCATCGTGCGCCGCTCGTCCGCCGCCTCCTCCGGGTGATGCAGGGCCACGTGCAGCCGCTCGTCCGCCAGGCCCTCGACCTTGCCCTCGCCCCACTCCACCACGACCACCGACTCCGGCAGCGCCGCGTCCAGGTCCAGGTCCTCCAGCTCCGCCAGGTCGCCGCCCAGCCGGTAGGCGTCGGCGTGGACCAGCGGAGGACCGTCCCCCAGCGGCGGGTGGACGCGGGCGATGACGAAGGTCGGTGAGGTGATCGGGCCGCGCACGCCCAGGCCCTCGCCGATGCCGCGCGTCAGCGTGGTCTTGCCGGCGCCCAGCTCACCGCTGAGCACCACCAGGTCCCCGGGCCGCAGCAGCGCGGCGAGCGAACGCCCCAGCGCGCGCGTACGCTCCGGGCCGTCGACCGCGACGGTGATCGACGACGTGCTCGCGCCCGTGCTCGTGTTCGTGCGGCTCATGGTTCCAGGATGCTACGCGCCACCAGCTCGACCAGGTGCTCATTGACCTGCTCGGGCGTCTCCAGCAGCACCAGGTGCCCCGTCCCCGGCACCGTCACGAACGCCGCCCGGGGCAGCTCGGCGGCGATGCGCTCGCTGTGCTCGGGCGGCGTCACCTCGTCCCGGTCCCCGGTCAGCACCAGCATCGGCAGCGCCGTGCCCAGGCCGTTGTACACGCCCAGCGCCGTGAGCTTGTCGTGCTCGGCGAACGCGGGGTAGAACTCGGCGACCACGTCCATCGGCACCGAGTCGATCAGCCGCTCCGCGAAGCGCGCCACCCCCGGATCGACCCCCTTCGGGTCGCCGAAGGAGTAGCGCCGGATCAGGCCCGCGTACACGTCCCCGACGGCGCGCCGGCCGCGTTCCACCAGCGCCGCCTGCGAGCCGAGAGCCCGCAGCACGCCCGGCAGCACCCGGCGGACCGCCCGGACGGCCGGGGCCGGGAAGCCATACGTCACCTCGCCCAGGTCCCCGGCCGAGGTGGACAGGAACGCCACGCCCGCCACCCGCCGCGCCACCCAGTCATCGAACTCCTCGGCCAGCGCCATCATCGTCATGCCGCCCATGGAGTGCCCGACCAGCACCACGGGCCCCTCCGGCGCGGCGGCGTTCAGGACGGCCATGAGGTCGCGGCCGAGCTGGTCGATGCTGACCGGCTCCCCCTCCTCGCGCTGCGCGCGCCCGCGCTCGGAACGCCCGTGCCCGCGCTGGTCCCAGTAGACGGCCCGGACGCCGGGCACCTCGCGCAGCGCGGCGCGCTGGTAGTGCCACACGTCCTGGCCGAGGCAGTACCCGTGGCTGAACACCACGGTCAGGCCCGCCTCGTCACCCCCGTCCGGGCCGCCCTCCACCTCGTAGTACAGCTCGGTGCCGTCGTCGGCGGTGGCCGTGCCGGGGGTGCCGCGCAGCGTGCCGAACGGCGCGGCCGCGTCGAGCGCGAGCTGCGCCTTGCGGCGTACCGAGCGGTGGACGGTCAGCCGCTCCACGGCGACGCCCGTCGCCACGACGCCGAGCGCCACCCCGGCGATCCCCGCCCGCCGTGCCCAGCTCACTCGCCCTCGCCCCCCTCGTCCTCGCCGCCCTCGCCGCCCTCGCCGCCCTCGCCGCCTTCGCCGCCTTCGCCGCCGATGTAGACGCGCGGCACGCGCGGCCCGATGCGGGTGACGATCTCGTAGCTGATCGTCCCGGCCGCGCGGGCCCAGTCCTCCGCGGTCGGCTCGCCCCGGTCCCCCGGCCCGAACAGCACCGCCTCGTCGCCCGCCGCCGCCGCGTCCCCGCCCAGGTCCACCACGAACTGGTCCATCGCCACCCGCCCCGCGACCGTCCGCAGCTTGCCCGCCACCAGCACCGGCCCGCTGCCGGAGGCGTGGCGCGGGATGCCGTCGGCGTACCCCGCCGGGACGAGGGCGAGCGTGGTCTCGCCGGGCGTGGTGTACCGGTGGCCGTAGCTCACGCCGTGCCCGCCCGGCACCCGCTTGACGGCGGCCAGCCGCGCCCGCAGCGTCATCACCGGCCGCAGCCCGAAGTCCGCAGGCTGGCCGATCTCCGGCGACGGGCTGAGGCCGTAGACCGAAACGCCGCAGCGCACCAGGTCGTAGTGGGCGCCGGGCAGGGTGAGGGTGGCGGGCGAGTTGGCGAAGTGCCGCACCTCCGGGTCGAGACCGGCCCGCGCGGCCACGGCCAGGGCCTCGGCGAACGCCGCCTGCTGGGCGGCGATCGAGGGATGGCCCGGCTCGTCGGCGCAGGCGAAGTGCGACCACACGCCGGTGACCCGCGCCGTGCCCTCGGCCTCGGCGGCGCGGGCGGCGGCCACCAGCGCGGACCAGTCGGCGGGCTGCGCCCCGTTGCGGCCAAGTCCCGTGTCGGCCTTCAGGTGAACGCGGGCGACGCGGCCGGCGGCGCGCGCCGCGGCGTTGATCTCCTCCAGCGCCCACAGCCCGGAGGCCGACACGTCGATGCCGGCCTCGATCGCCTCCCGCCACGGCCCGCCGGGCGTCCACAGCCAGCACAGCAGCGGGCCGGTGTCGCCGTCGGCGCGCAGCGCCAGGGCCTCCTCGGGGGTGGCGGCGCCGAGCCAGTCGGCGCCGCCGCGCCGCGCCGCGCGGGCGCACGGCAGCAGCCCGTGCCCGTACCCGTCGGCCTTGACCACGGCCATCAACCCGGCGCCGCCCGAGGCCCGTTGCCGCAGGGCCCGCACGTTCGCGCGCAGCGCGCCGAGGTCGATGTCGGCGCGCAGCCGCCACGCCGCGGGAGGTGAAACGTCGCTCATCGGTCCCAGTGTCGCAGGAATGGGCGTTCGTCGAGCCCTGCGTTGGCCAGACTGGGGCCCATGAGGAGTGCGTATCGCGCGGCCTACCGCGTGGAGACCGTCCGGGCCGCCGAGGCGGCGTTGATGGCCCGGCTGCCCGAGGGAACGCTGATGGCCCGCGCCGCCGCCGGGCTGGCCGCCGCCTGCGCGGGCCTCGTCCGCCCCTATGGCGCGCGCGTCGCGCTGCTGGTCGGCGGCGGCGACAACGGCGGCGACGCCCTGTACGCCGGCGCCCGGCTCGCCCGGCGCGGCGCCGGCGTCACGGCGGTGCTGCTGTCGCCGGAACGCGCGCACGCCGGGGGCCTGGCGGCGCTGCGCGCGGCGGGCGGGCGCGTGGTGGACGCCGCCGACCGGGCCGCGGCGGGGCGGGTCCTGGCGGGCGCCACGCTCGTGGTGGACGGCATCACCGGCATCGGCGGCCGGGGCGGGCTGCGGCCGGGCGCGGCCGAGCTGCTGGAGCCGGTGGCGCAGCGGCGCACGCCCGTCGTCGCCGTGGACCTGCCCAGCGGCATCGAGCCGGACAGCGGCGAGGTGCTGGGCCCGGCGGTGCGGGCGGCGTTGACCGTGACCTTCGGGACGCACAAGCCGGGGCTGCTGATCGACCCGGCCCGCGAGTACGCCGGCGAGGTGCGGTTCGTGGACATCGGCCTGGGCCCCCACCTCCCGGCCGAGCCGGACGTGGTGGCCCTCGGCCACGGGGAGGTGGCGGCGCTGCTGCCCCGGCCCCCGGCCACGGCCGACAAGTACCGGCGGGGCGTGGTCGGCGTGGCGGCGGGCTCGGCCCGCTACCCGGGCGCGGCCGTGCTCGCCGTCGGCGGCGCGCTGCACGGCGGCGCGGGCGCGGTGCGGTACGTCGGCCCGGCGCACGAGTCGGTGATCGCCCGCTACCCCGAGTCGCTGGTGACCCCGGAGGGCCCGCCGCACCGGGCGGGCCGGGTCCAGGCGTGGGTGGTGGGCCCGGGCCTTGGCACGGGGCCGGACGCGGGGGAGACGGTGGCGGACGTGCTGCGGGCGGGGGTGCCGGTGCTGGTGGACGCGGACGGGCTGCGGCAGATCAGCCCGGAGGCGCTGCGCGACCGGGCGGCGCCGACGGTGCTCACGCCGCACGCCGGGGAGGCGGCGGCGCTGCTGGGCACCTCGCGCGAGCGCGTGGAGGGCGCGCGGCTGGCGTCGGTGCGGGAGCTGGCGGAGCGGTACGGCGCGACCGTGCTGCTGAAGGGCTCGACGACGCTGGTGGCGGGCCCCGCGGGACCTGTCGTCGCGAACCCGACCGGCACGGCGTGGCTCGCCACGGCCGGCAGCGGCGACGTCCTGTCCGGCCTGGCGGGCTCCCTCCTGGCCGCCGGGCTGGCCCCGCTCGACGCGGCGTCCGCGGCCGCGTACATCCACGGCCTGGCGGGCGCTCTGGCCCCGCCACCGCCGAGCGCGACGACGGTCACGACCGCCCTGCCGGCGGCATGGGCCGCCCTCGGGCGGGCCTAGCCGGGGGCCCCGCCCCCGGACCCCCGCGGTTCGCCGCCCACACCCCGGCACCCCACTCGGGGGTGGGGCGCCATCGTGAGCCACGGGGGAATCACAGCCGCCGCAGCCGCACGCCGCTGACGGCGTGGTCCGGCCCCTTCCGGAGGACGAGCGTCGCCCGCTGCCGAGTAGGCACGATGTTCTCCACCAGGTTCCGCTCGTTGACGTCCCGCCACGTCCCCTCCGCGTACGCCATCGCCTCCCCCTCCGGAATCTCCGCATACCTCCGGAAGTACGACTCCCGCTCCCGGAACGCCGTCGCCCGCAGCCGCCGGAACCGCTCCAGATACCACCGCCGGATATCCTCAACCCTCGCGTCCACATAGACCGAGAAGTCGAAGTAGTCCGCCAGCCCCACCCGCCCCGGCGGCGCCTGCTGCAGCACGTTCAGCCCCTCCACGATGAGGATGTCCGGCCGCCGCACCGTCTGCCGCTCGCCCGGCACGATGTCGTACCGCAGGTGGGAGTAGACCGGCGCGCCGACCTCCGCCCGCCCCGCCTTCACCTCCGCCACGAACCGCACCAGCGCCCGCCGGTCGTACGACTCGGGGAAACCCTTGCGCCGCATCAGCCCGCGCCGCGCCAACTCGGCGTTGGGCAGCAGGAACCCGTCCGTCGTCACCAGCTCCACCCGCGGGTGCTCCGGCCAGCGGGCCAGCAGTTCCCTCAGCAGCCGCGCGATTGTCGACTTGCCGACCGCGACGCTCCCCGCCAGGCCGATGACGAACGGCGTCGGCGGCTGGGCACCGCCGAGGAACGTCCCGACCGCCTCCCGCAGACGATCCGTCGCCGCGACGTACAGATTCAGGAGCCGGGACAGCGGCAGATACACCTCCCGCACCTCGTCCAGGTCGGTCACGTCGCCCAGGCCGCGCAGGCGCGCCAGCTCGCCGGCGTTCAGCGTCAGGGGCGTGCGGGCGCGCAGCGCACTCCACTCCGCGCGGCTCAGTTCAACAAATGGGGTGGAGGCTGCCACGCGGACATTCTCCGGGCCGGGCTACGCTGCCCGCATGTGCGGGATCGTCGGTTACGTAGGAGCGCAGGCCGCCCTCGATGTGGTGCTGGACGGGCTGAGCCGGCTGGAGCGGGCGGAGCGTCCGGGCTACGACTCGGCCGGCGTGGCGGTGGTCGCCGACGGCGGGCTGGCGGCGGCGAAGACCGCGGGCCGGCTGGCCGACCTGCGCGAGGTGCTGCTGCGGCGCCCGCTGCCCACCGGCACCACGGCCATCGGCCACATCCGCCAGGCCACGCACGGCGCGCCCAGCGAGGACAACGCCCACCCGCAGCTCGACAACGCCGGCCGGGTCGCCGTGGTCCACGACGGCGTCATCGACAACCACGCCGAGCTGCGCGCCGAGCTCGCCGCGCGCGGCCACGAGCTGGCCTCGCAGACGGACACCGAGGTGGTGGCGCACCTGCTGGCCGAGGCGTTCTCCTCCTGCGCCGAGCTGGCCGAGGCGATGCGGCAGGTGTGCCGGAGGCTGCGCGGCAGCTTCGCCATGCTGGCGGTCCACGCCGACGAGCCCGACGCGGTGGTGGGCGCACGCCGCGAGCTGCCGCTGTCGGTCGGGCTCGGCGACGGCGAGTCCTGCCTCGCCTCCCGCCCCGCGGCGTTCCCCGCGTCCCCCGGCGAGGTCGTCACGCTCCACGGCCCGGAGCGGGACCACGTGGTGCTGCTGCGGCGCGACCTGGACGAGGTGCGGTGCGAGATCACGGACGTCGAGGGGGGCGTGGTGCTCGCGTGATCGTGGGGGTGGGGATCGACGTGGCGGAGATCGACCGCTTCGCCGCCTCGCTGGAACGCACGCCGGAGCTGGCGCGGCGGCTGTTCGTGGAGGCGGAGCTGTGGCTGCCCAGCGGGGAGCGGCGGGGCGTCGCGTCGCTGGCGGCGCGCTTCGCCGCGAAGGAGGCCCTCGCGAAGGCGCTGGGCGCGCCGCCCGGGCTGCGCTGGACCGACGCGGAGGTCACGCAGGCCGACTCCGGCCGCCCGCACCTGACCGTGCGCGGCACGGTCGCCGCCCGCGCGGCGGAGCTGGGCGTACGCACCTGGCACCTCTCCCTGAGCCACGACGCGGGCATCGCCTCCGCGGTGGTCATCGCCGAGGCGTGACGCCCGCCGGCCGCCGTCCGGGGACGCCGCCCCCGCACCCCTGAAGCCCTGACGAGGGAATCAGCCGAGCTGCCGCTTCACCACGTCCGCCAGCCCCGTCGCCACCGCCTCCGCCAGCGCGGAGTCCGCCGCCTCCACCATCACCCGCACCAGCGGCTCCGTCCCGGACGGCCGCAGCAGCACCCGCCCCGTCACCCCCAGCTGCCGCTCCGCCTCCGCCACGGCCTCCGCCAGCTCGCGGCAGTCCGCGACCCGGCTCCTGTCCACGTCGGGCACGTTGATCAGCACCTGCGGCAGCCGCCGCATCACCCCCGCCAGCTCCGCCAGCGTCCGCCGCGTCGCCGCCACCCGGGCCGCCAGCAGCAGCCCCGTCAGCGTCCCGTCCCCCGTCGTCGCGTGGTCGAGCACGATGACGTGACCGGACTGCTCGCCGCCCAGCGCGTACCCGCCCCGCTTCATCTCCTCCAGCACATACCGGTCGCCGACCGAGGTCTGCCGCAGCCGCAGCCCCTCGCGCTCCATCGCCAGCGTCAGGCCCAGATTCGACATGACCGTGGCCACGACCGTGTCCTGCCGCAGCGTGCCCGCCTCACGCATCGCCAGCGCGAGCACCGCAAGGATCTGGTCGCCGTCCACGTCCTCGCCCGCCGCGTCGGCGGCCAGGCAGCGGTCGGCGTCCCCGTCCACCGCCACGCCCAGGTCAGCGCCGTGCTCCACCACCGCGGCCCGCAGCGCGGCCAGGTTCGTCGAGCCGTACCCGTCGTTGATGTTGAGCCCGTCCGGGTCGGCGCCGATGGTGACGACCTCGGCGCCCGCCCGCGCGAACGCCTCCGGAGCCACCCGCGACGCCGCCCCGTGCGCGGCGTCGATCACGACCCTCACGCCCTCCAGCCGGTTCGGCAGCGCCGCCACCAGGTGGGCCACGTACGAGTCGAAGCCCTCCGCGTAGTCCGTGACCCGGCCGACCCCCGCGCCCACCGGCCGCTCCCAGGGCTGGCCCGCCGCGTGCTCGGCGTACGCCGCCTCGATGCGGTCCTCCACCTCGTCCGCGAGCTTGTGGCCGCCCCGCGCGAAGAACTTGATGCCGTTGTCCGGCATGGGGTTGTGGCTCGCCGACAGCATCACGCCGAAGTCGGCGCCGAGCGACCCCGTGAGGTGGGCGACGGCCGGCGTGGGCAGCACCCCGACCCGCAGCACGTCCACGCCCGCGCTGGCCAGGCCCGCCACCACCGCCGCCTCCAGGAACTCCCCGGACGCCCGCGGATCGCGCCCGACCACCGCCACCGGGCGTGGCTGCCGTGGTCCGGCGTTCGCGGGGCGCGCGGTGGCGAGCTCGCGCGCCGCCGCGACCGACAGGCCGAGCGCCATCTCGGCCGTGAGATCCGCGTTGGCGACGCCTCTCACGCCATCCGTTCCGAAGAGTCGTCCCACTGTGGTCCTCCGATTGTTCACAATGCGGCCCGTAGCCCCCGCAGCGTTAACCGTATAAAAGGAACACCCCGGCAGCACCGCGTGCTGCCGGGGCATACAGCAAAGTTCGCCGGATGGGGTCAACGCTTGCTGTACTGGGTACCCTTCCGGGCCTTCTTCAGACCGGCCTTCTTCCGCTCGACCGCGCGGGCGTCGCGCGTGAGGAACCCGGCCTTCTTCAGGGGGCCGCGGTTGTTCTCGACGTCGGCCTCGTTGAGGGCGCGGGCCACGCCCAGGCGCAGCGCGCCGGCCTGGCCGGAGATGCCGCCGCCGGAGATGCGGGCGACCACGTCGTAGCGCTCCTCAAGCTCCAGGACCTTGAAGGGCTCGTTGACGGACTGCTGGTGCACCTTGTTCGGGAAGTAGCCCTCCAGGGTGCGCCCGTTGATCTTCCACTTCCCGGAGCCGGGGCGGATGCGGACCCGCGCGATGGCCTCCTTGCGGCGGCCGGTGCCGACGCCGGGCTGCGGGTCGCCGAAGCGGGCGGTGACGCCCTCGCTCGCGGTGGCGAACTCCTCGGGGGTGGACTCGGTGGTGTACTCCTCGACCTCGGGAACCTCGGTGTCGAGGGATTCGGTAGTGGGCTCGGCCACGGTTCTCCTCAGATGTTTCTTCGTCTCGGGGGCGGTGGCCGGACTACTGCGCGACCTGGGTGATCTCGAACGGCACCGGCTTCTGCGCGGCGTGCGGGTGCTCCTCGCCCGCGTAGACCTTGAGCTTGCCGAACATCTGGCGGCCCAGGGTGTTCTTCGGGAGCATGCCCTTGATGGCCTTCTCCACGGCCTTCTCCGGCGCGTTCTTCAGCAGGTCCTCGTACCGGACGGACCTCAGGCCGCCGGGGTAGCCGGAGTGGCGGTAGGCCAGCTTCTGGGTCCGCTTGTTGCCGGTCAGGTGCACCTTGGCGGCGTTGACGATGATGACGAAGTCACCCGTGTCAACGTGCGGCGCGTATACCGGCTTGTGCTTGCCCCGCAGAAGGGTGGCGGCCTGGGTGGCCAGGCGGCCCAGCACCACGTCGGTGGCGTCGATGACGTGCCATTGACGCTCAATGTCGCCGGGCTTGGGGCTGTACGTACGCACGGTCGGTAGCCTTCGCTTGTTCGGTGAGTCGATAGAACGGGTCCTGATGGACCGGCGCAAGGCCCCTCACGTGAGATCGAGCAAGCCATACGCATTATCGACCAAGCAGCGTACCTGCCCGCATCCTCGGGGGTCAAAACGAGCCCGGGGCTCACAGGCCGCCACCGGATTGTGACCCCGGGGCGGGGTGGCCGCCAATCCTCTTTCCTTAAGATGCGGTCCATGAGCTATGGGCAGGGGGGATACCCCGGTGGACCGGGCGGCCCCGGGGGTCCCGTGTGGAATCCGGGTACGCCGCCGGGCATGCCGCCCGGCGGGCCGCAGACGCCCGACTGGAGCGCGCTGGCGGCGGACGCGGAGCGGCGCCGCATGCGCCGGCGCCTGTGGACGATCGTCGGCAGCGTGCTGGCCGCGGCGGCCGTGGGCACCGTGGTGGCCCTCCTCATCGTGAGCTCGGGCGACGACAGCGGCGAGGGCACCACCACCGCGCTGCCGTCGTCCTCGGACCTGCCGCCGGACACCACCAAGCCGCAGCCGACCTTCGAGGACACGACGCTGCCGCCGCTGCCCGAGCCGCGGGACTTCATATCCAACCCCGAGATGGACATCGCGCCCTTCACCATCGGCGCGTTCTTCGGCGACGCGGCGATGGAGATCGAGGGCCGCTCGTACGCCCAGCGGACCACCGAGGGCGGCCAGGACTGCCCGGCGGCCGTCACGCCCGACCTGGGCACCGTGCTGACCGACCACGGCTGCGCGGCGTTGCTGCGCGCCACCTACGCCACGGGCGACGTGGCCGTGACCGTGGGCGTCGCCCAGTTCCCCAGCGAGCAGGACGCCGAGGCCGCGCGCAGCGAGGCCGTCAACAACCTGCTGCCGCTCACCAGCGGCGACGCCCCCGACTTCTGCCAGCGCGGCGGCTGCGTCGCCACCGCCAACCAGATCGGCCGCTACGCCTACTTCACGATCGCGGGCAACGCCGACGGCAGCCCGATCAGCGGCGAGGACACCCCCGCCCACCAGGCGGCGCGCGACGGCAACGACCACGCGTTCGAGCTGATCATCCAGCGCGGCGAGGCCCAGGCGTCCGCCTCGGCCAGCGCGCGGGTCGAGGAGCGCGAGAACAACGACTGAGCCCGGTTACGCGGGCGCGTCGCCCGCCAGCGTCCGCACCCTCCGCGCCTCCCGGTTCCGCCGCTCCAGCTCGCCCTCCGGCGGGTAGCCGACCTCCTCCAGGGTCAGCCCGTGCGGCCGCACCACGTGCACGGCCGAGTCCCGCACCCCGGCCGCCAGCACCCGCGCCGGCCACTCCGGCGGCCGGTGCCCGTCGCCGACGAACAGCAGCGCCCCCACCAGCGAGCGCACCATGTTGTGGCAGAACGCGTCGGCCCGCACGGTGCCCTCGACCACGCCGTCACTCCTTCGCTCCCACCGCAGCTCCCGCAGCGCGCGAATGGTGGTGGCGTTGGCGTCGCCCCTCCTCCGCTTGCAGAACGCCGCGAAGTCGTGCTCGCCGAGCAGCCGCGCGGAGGCCTCGTTCATCGCCGCCACGTCCAGCGGCCAGTTGTGCCACAGCACGTGCCCGCGCTGGAGCGGATCGACCCCGCCCGGGTGATCGCTGACCCGATACGAGTACCTTCTCCACACCGCCGAGAACCGCGCGTCAAAGTGCGGCGGCGCCTCGGCCACCCCCCACACCCGCACGTCCTGCGGCAGCCGCCCGGCCAGCCGCCGCACCAGGTGCTCGCCGTGCTCCTCCCACACCCCCACCGGCAGATCCACGTGCGCCACCTGCCCCCGCGCGTGCACCCCGGCATCCGTCCGCCCCGCCACGGTCAGCTCGTACGCCGCCCCCT
Organism: Streptomyces sp. 6N223; assembly: GCF_052246635.1. Lineage (NCBI taxonomy): Bacteria > Bacillati > Actinomycetota > Actinomycetes > Kitasatosporales > Streptomycetaceae > Streptomyces > Streptomyces sp. 6N223. The sequence continues at coordinate 22,604 of NZ_JBQQCA010000074.1, forward strand.
CCCCCGCCCGCGTGACGACCCGCAGCGCGTCCTCGACCTCGCCCTGCACCGTACGCAGCCCCCGCTGCCGCGCCCACCCGGCGAAGCCCGCACCGTCGTAGGACAGGTCCAGCCGCACCCTCACCACATCCACCACGTCACTCACGCCGACGATCCTCTCAAACGCCGACGATGTGTGAGCCTGGCTCTCACAGCGCTTCATTCATCGCGGAGAGCGCCGACCAGGTTCACGTGCTTCACGCCACCACCTCAGTAGTGGTAACGCGCGGCGAGGATGATGATCTCTTTGTCCGCAACGATGTAGACGAGCCGGTGCTCGTCATCGATCCGCCGCGACCAAGCTCCGGGCAGGTGATGCTTCAGCGGCTCCGGTTTTCCGATCCCGGTGAACGGGTCCCGGCGGATGTCCTCGATGAGCTTGTTGATCCGGGCGAGCATCTTGCGGTCGTTCTTCAGCCAGGATGTGTAGTCCTCCCAGCCGTGCTCCTCGAAGACAAGCCTCACGCGGCGCCGCTCCCCTCGTCTGCCGCGTCGGGGTCGATCAGCTTTCGTTCAGCGACGTTGATGCCGCTGAGGGCATTCTCGTACGCCTTGAGCAGACGACGGGCATTGGCAGGGGAACGGAGCAGGTAGGAGCCTTCGCGCAGCGCGGCGTAGTCCTCAGCAGAGACGAGAACCGCATTGCCGTGCTTGGACACGATCTCGATTGCCTCGTGATCGTCGTTGACTTTCTTGATGAGCGGAAAGAGTGCCTTGCGGGCCTCGCTCGCAGTGATCGACATCGCCCCAGACCTTCCGAGAGTGGTACCGAATAACGTACCACTCCGCGATGCACGAGGCCAGGCGTGATCACGCACGAAACTGCGTTCGTGCCCTCCCACAGGCGAACAGGAGGGCACACGCGCGTCAGCGACCGAACCGGCCGCCCTTCACCGCGGCGACGAAGCCGGACCAGCCGGCGGCCGGGATGGCCAACGCCGGGCCGTGCGGGTTCTTGCTGTCCCGCACCGGTATGACGCCGGGCACGCCGTCCGCGACCTCCAGACAGTCACCGTTGTCGCCCAGGCTGTAGCTCGACTTGCGCCAGCCGGGGACTTCGGCGACCTCCAGGCAGTCGCCGTTGTCGCCGTGGCTGTAGCTCGACTTGCGCCACGCCGCCCGGAGCGCGGACGCGTCAGGGATGCTCTTGCTCCGCATTCTTCTCGTATTCCTCCGCCACCGACTCGATCAGTTCGAGGGACGCCTTGAGCGGCAACGCGGCCGCCCGCGCCAGATCATAGGCGTCCCGGAAGCGCCCCACCGTCGCCGGATCGTCGACCAACAACCCGGTGTACAGCGCTTGGACGTACGCCTGGCCGGGCTCGTCGGCGAAGCGCATCAGCTTCAGATTAGTGCCCATGAACGGATGTGCGCCCATCGCGAACGGCAGCACCTGAACCTGCACCCGCCCTGACCGGATCAGCGCGGCGATGTGCCTCAGCTGGACCGCCATCGCCTCCGATCCGCCAACGACCGTGCGCAGCACGTTCTCGCCGAGGATCGCCCACATCCGGGGCTTCTTCGGATCCTCCAGGATGCGGGCACGGCTGAGCCTGTTGACAACCCACTGGTCAAGTTCCTCGGCGGACAGGTTGGGTTCGGCTCCCAGGTTGATGGCGCGGGCGTAGTCGGCCGTCTGCAACAGCCCAGGGACGATGCCGACCGCGAACTCCTCGATGACCTCCGCCCGCCGCTCCGACTCCGCCGCGTCCTGGAACTGCGGCGCGAACTGCGCTTCATCGAGCGTCGGCTGCCACCGCTCGAAGAAGCCGTCCGCGTCCAGCGCCTGGTCCAGCCGCCTGGCGTCCTCGATGCACGGCCGCCGCCTCCCCGCCTCGATGTGGGCGATCATCGACGGCGAAAGGATCACCACATCGCCCAGCGACTGCTGCGTGTGGCCCGCCCGCTCCCTCCGCAGCCGCAGCTCCTCGCCGTACTTCAGCCGCGTCATCGCCGGTTCCTGATCGTTGGCCATGGCTTCAACTCCCCTCTTGACAGGGCCGCAGGACCGCCCCCACGGCTGCCAACTCCCTTACTGCGACGGCAGTCTGTACGCAGAACAGCACACACCGCAACAGCGCCAAGAAGCCGAGGACGCCACATGTACGACCGAGACCGCGACCGCCCCACCTCCGGCGCGGGAGCGCGCCTCCTGCCGTGGGAGACGCCCGAGGGCAAGCCGTGTTACCTCTCCACCGACGACAACGCCGACCTGCTGTGGCGGGTGGCCGACGAGGCCGAGGAGAAGCAGCTCCGCCTCGCCGACGACTGTCTCGACCACGCCCACCGTGTCCTCGCCAACCCCACGGCTGGCCCCCTCACGCTCCGGGTCGCTCTCCAACGGACCAGCACTTGCCTCAGCGACACCCTCCGCATCGCCGACAGCCGGGGCGCCCGTCTGCCCCTACCTGACGAGCCGTACGACCCGTGACCTCCGAGTCACCACCGCCAGGACGATATGCCGCCTTTCCACACCCCTACGCATGGACGCATGGAGCAGCCGAAACGCCGCTGGGCCCGTACCCCGGGGGGTACGGGCCCAGCGGACCACTGCCGCGCCACGGCCTGGGAGGCGCGACGACGTCAGTCCTTCTTCTCCTCGGCCTCCGGCTCCTCGTTGACCGCCTCGGCGCCGGCCTCGGTGTCCTCGGGCTCCTTCTCCAGGTCGGCCTTCGACTTCGCCTCGTCGGCCTCCTTCACCGCCCGCCGGGCCGCGGCCTCGGCCTCGCCCACCGCCTCCTGCTGCACGGTGAGGGCCTCGACCAGCTCGATCACGGCCATGGGGGCGTTGTCCCCCCGGCGCGGGCCGAGCTTGGTGATGCGGGTGTAGCCGCCGGGGCGGTTGGCGAACTTCGGGCCGATCTCCGTGAAGAGCGTGTGCACCACGCTCTTGTCGCGGATGGTCTGCATGACCTGGCGGCGGTTGTGCAGGTCGCCCTTCTTCGCCTTGGTGATCAGCCGCTCGGCCACGGGCCGCAGCCTGCGGGCCTTGGCCTCGGTGGTCTTGATGCGGCCGTGCTCGAAGAGCGCGGTGGCGAGGTTCGCCAGCATCAGCCGCTCGTGGGCGGGGCTGCCACCCAGCCGCGGGCCCTTGGTGGGCTTCGGCATCGGTCTTCTCCTGTCGTTATCTGCACCGGCCGTATCAGGTACCGGTGTCAGCGGATGTGTGTCCTCGGCGACGCCCCGGGACGGCGCCCGGAGCTCCGCCGAGGGCTCGGCGGGCACGGACCTGGAGGTCCTGCCCGCCTCAGGCGGTACGCCCCGCTCGCGAGGCGGATCGCCGGTTCGGCCCGGGGCCAGCTTCGGTCCCGGGCTCCGGTGGCGGCCCAGCTCTCGCGAACCTGCCGCCAACGGACACCAGGCCACCGTCTCCGGGCGGAAGCCCTCGTCGTGGCCGACCCCGCCGGAGGCGACAGCCAGCCGCCGCCTGAGCGGGCGCCGGGCCGCCAGGCCCGGCCCGCCCCGGCGGGGCCGGCCCGCGGCCGACCCCGCCGGAGGCGATCAGTACTGCTCGGTCTCGTGGAACCCGGTGTCGCCCTCGTCCTCCGCGCCGAAGGCGTCGGCCGCCGAGGCGGGGTCGAATCCGGGCGGGCTGTCCTTCAGGGCCAGGCCCATGCCGGCCAGCTTCGCCTTGACCTCGTCGATCGACTTCGCGCCGAAGTTGCGGATGTCGAGCAGGTCCGCCTCCGAGCGCGCGACCAGCTCGCCCACGGAGTGGATGCCCTCGCGCTTGAGGCAGTTGTAGGAGCGGACCGTCAGCTCCAGCTCCTCGATCGGCAGCGCCAGGTCGGCCGCGAGCGCCGCGTCGGTCGGCGAGGGGCCCATGTCGATGCCCTCGGCGTCCACGTTCAGCTCGCGCGCCAGGCCGAACAGCTCGACCAGGGTCTTGCCCGCCGAGGCCATGGCGTCCCTCGGCCGCATGGCCTCCTTGGTCTCGACGTCGACGATCAGCTTGTCGAAGTCGGTGCGCTGCTCGACGCGGGTGGCCTCCACCTTGTAGGTGACCTTCAGCACGGGGCTGTAGATGGAGTCGACCGGGATCCGGCCGATCTCCTGGCCGACCGCCTTGTTCTGCACCGCCGAGACGTAGCCGCGACCGCGCTCGACGGTCAGCTCCATCTCCAGCTTGCCCTTGTTGTTGAGGGCGGCGAGGACCAGGTCGGGGTTGTGCACCTCGACGCCGGCGGGCGGGGCGATGTCGGCGGCGGTGACCAGGCCGGGGCCCTGCTTGCGCAGGTACATCACCACGGGCTCGTCGTGCTCGGAGGAGACGACGAGCTGCTTGATGTTGAGGATGAGATCGGTGACGTCCTCCTTGACGCCCGGCACGGTGGAGAACTCGTGCAGCACGCCGTCGATGCGGATGCTGGTGACAGCCGCGCCGGGGATGGAGGAGAGCAGCGTACGCCGCAGGGAGTTTCCGAGGGTGTAGCCGAAGCCCGGCTCCAGCGGCTCGATCACGAACCGGGAGCGGAACTCGTCGACGACCTCTTCGGTCAGGGAGGGGCGCTGAGCGATCAGCATGGGAATGACTCCAGTCTTCGGCAACCGCTATTTGATGCCGAACGAAGACAACGTGTAGTTCGAGGATACGGGGAAGCCACCCGAAACCCGCATGGCTTCCCCGATCCCTTTGTCGTGCTTACTTCGAGTAGAGCTCGACGATCAGCTGCTCCTGCACCTGGGTGTCGATCACCTGGCGCTCGGGCAGCGAGTGGACGAGGATCCGCAGCTGGGAGGGGATGGACTCCAGCCACGCCGGCACGGTCTTGTCCCCGGCCTCCGCCGCCGCCACCTGGAAGGGGGTGAGGTTGCGGGAGGACTCGCGGACCTCGACGATGTCGCTGGGCTGCACCCGCGCCGAGGGGATGTCGGTCTTCCGGCCGTTGACCACGATGTGGCCGTGCCGGACGAGCTGACGGGCGTGGTCGCGGGACTTGGCGAAGCCGGCCCGGTAGACCACGTTGTCGAGGCGGGATTCCAGGATCCGCAGCAGGTTCTCGCCGGTCTTGCCCTGCTGGCGGTTGGCCTCGTTGTAGTACCCCCGGAACTGCTTCTCCAGAACGCCGTAGATGCGCGCGCACTTCTGCTTCTCGCGCTTCTGCAGCAGGTACTCACTGTCCTTGGTGCGCCCGCGTCCGTGCTCACCCGGGGGGTAAGGACGGATCTCGATCGGGCACTTAGCGCTCTCGCACTTGGCTCCCTTGAGGAAGAGCTTCTGCTTCTCCCGACGGCAACGCTTGCAGTCGGCCCCGGTGTAACGCGCCATATCTGTTTCGTCTCCTACTTCACCTGTCGGGCCGGGTCACACACGCCGACGCTTGGGCGGGCGGCAGCCGTTGTGCGGGGTCGGGGTCACGTCCTGGATCGAGCCGACCTCGAGGCCGGTGGCCTGGAGGGAACGGATCGCGGTCTCCCGGCCGGAGCCGGGGCCCTTGACGAAGACGTCGACCTTGCGCATCCCGTGCTCCTGCGCACGCCGGGCAGCGTTCTCGGCGGCCATCTGGGCGGCGTAGGGGGTGGACTTGCGCGAGCCCTTGAAGCCGACGTGGCCGGCCGAGGCCCAGGAGATCACATTCCCGCTGGGGTCGGTGATCGAGACGATGGTGTTGTTGAACGTGCTCTTGATGTGGGCATGCCCGTGAGCGACGTTCTTCTTTTCCTTCCGGCGCACCTTCTTGGTACCGGCGCCGGTACGGCCCTTTGGAGGCATCTGGTCTGAAACTCCCTGGAGGTGGTCGGTCCTTGCTGCACGGACCTAACGACGGCTGTCCGTGAGCGGACTACTTCTTTCCTGGCTTCTTCTTGCCGGCGATCGCGCGACGCGGGCCCTTGCGGGTGCGAGCGTTGGTCTTGGTGCGCTGGCCGTGGACGGGGAGTCCCCGGCGGTGGCGCAGGCCCTCGTAACAGCCGATCTCGACCTTGCGGCGGATGTCGGCCTGGATCTCCCGGCGGAGGTCGCCCTCCACCCTGATGTTGTTGTCCACGTACTCGCGGAGCTTGACGAGGTCCTCCTCGCCGAGATCGCGGACGCGGGTGTCGGGGTTGACCCCGGTGCTGGCCAGCGTCTCCTTGGCAAGGGTGCGCCCGATGCCGAAGACGTAGGTGAGAGCGACCTCGACGCGCTTGTCGCGCGGGAGGTCAACGCCTGCGAGGCGTGCCATGTATGTGGCTCCTGGTGATGTCGTCGGAGGTCTGCCGCAGCACCGTTCCCGAGACCCCTTGGCGGGCTGCCGGGTCCCCGGCCTCCGACCGGGGGTGTCGTCCTCGCCCGGGGGCGAGGGGACGGGTGACTGCGATATCTGCTGGATCTGCTGGTGCGAAGCTTCGGGTACGAGACGCGATCAGCCCTGGCGCTGCTTGTGGCGCAGGTTCTCGCAGATGACCATGACCCGCCCGTGGCGGCGGATCACCTTGCACTTGTCGCAGATCTTCTTGACGCTCGGCCTGACCTTCATCGCTGGGTGGCTTCTTCCGGGTCTTGGATCTACGTGTATCTACTTGTAGCGGTAGACGATCCGCCCGCGGGTCAGGTCGTACGGAGAGAGCTCCACCACGACCCTGTCGTCGGGCAGGATACGGATGTAGTGCATACGCATCTTGCCGCTGATGTGCGCGAGGACCTGGTGCCCGTTCTGGAGCTCCACCTTGAACATCGCGTTCGGGAGAGACTCGACGACGGTGCCCTCGATCTCGATGGCCCCTTGTTTTTTGGCCATGCCTGAGCGTTTCACCTTCCGGGATCGGCTACCTGGACAGCCCTGACACGCGGGTGTACCAGGACCGACGGACCAGTCTACGCCGCCCCACCCGAAAAGACGAATCGATGATCCATTCCCCGCCGAAGAGATCCTTAACCACGGCGCCCCCGGAACCCCGGGTGGGGTGCCGGGGTGTGG
>NZ_JBQQCA010000075.1:0-28956 GCF_052246635.1 Streptomyces sp. 6N223
CTGGGTCCTGCCGATCCAGGGCACCGACGAGACCGCCTACCTGTACATGGGCGACCGCTGGGCGGGCGCCTGGGACGGGCCGGTCAACGAATCCCGGTACGTCTGGCTGCCGCTGACCTTCCCCGACAGCCGCACGATGTCGATGAGCTGGGCCGAGGAGGTCACCATCGACACCGAGACGGGTCAGATCACCGCCCCATGAGCCCGGTCGGCGGGCCGTCAGCACCTCCCAGCCCCGCGGCCCGCCGGCCATGCCACCGCACGAAGCCCAAAACGCCGAGGCGCCCGCGCCGTCGGCGTGACACATCCGAAAGGAGAACCATGCTCCACTTCCTCCGTGCCACCCGCGCCCACCGCCGTGGCCGCCGCGTCCTGGCAGCCACGCTGTCCGCGCTCGTCGCCGTGCCACTCGCCGGGCTGTCATACGCCTCGGCGACCGAGGCGGAGCCCGCCCCCCTCGCCGCCACCGATTTCAAGGGCGTGAACTGGGCGATGCCCGGCGACAACTTCAACGACGGCCCCGTCGTCCCCGAGGGACTGAGCGAGTCCGACAACTACGACACCGTCAAGGCCAAGGCAGCCGTCATCTACGAACAGTTCGAGAGCACGATCGGCGCCAACACCGTCCGGCTGCCGATCAACACCTACTCCGTGCCCGGCACGCCGTGGGGTGACGCCTACGCCGGAGCCATCGACGCCGCGACGGAGGCCGGCTTCAACGTGATCCTGTCCTACTGGGAGGACGGGGCCTCCTCGGGAGGCCGGGTCGTCGACATGAATGCCTTCAACGCCATGTGGGACGCCGTCACCACCCAGTGGGAGTCCAACAGCCAGGTCTTCTTCGAGCCGATGAACGAGCCCCACGGCTACAGCGGCGAGGAATGGGCCAACGTCGCCGCGACCTGGATGGCCGACCGCCCGTCCGTCCCCGCGGAGCGCGTCTTCATCAGCGGCGTCGGCTTCAACCAGGACGTCAAGCCCCTGTGCGGCGACAGCCGCTTCGATGGGACCTACCTGTCCATCCATATCTACACCTTCTTCTACGGCTCGATGAACTACGACCAGTGGGTCGACGCCTTCACCTCCCAGATCGGTGACTGCGGCTCGCGCACGATCCTGGACGAGTTCGGCGCCCCGATGGACGACGGCCGGAACTACAACGACGGCGCCAGCAGTGACAACTTCGTCCAGTACATCCGCGCCACCACCGACGTCGTCCGTGACCAGAGCATGGGCGCGGTCTACTGGCCCGGCCTCGGCGGCAAGCACACCGAAAGGCCCGACTACGACTGGTACTCCCTCTTCGCCCTCAGCGGCAGCGGCACCGACCTGTCGCTGACCGTGCGCAACACCAGCGGGGTCGACCGGCTCCACCACGCCTGGAACACCACCTCCTGACCCGGTAAGGACGGTCGCGGAACCCACCAGCCGCGACCGTCCTGCCGACGCGGCCGGTGCCCACGATGCCTACGATGCCCGCGTGGCGGGACACCTGTGGGCCGGTGACGGTGACGGCGATGGCGGGTTCGTCGACCGGCTGTCGCTGGACTCCTCGGGACGGTTCGCCCTCGTCGTCGCGGACCGCGAGGGACCGGGGGCGGCCATGCGGCTGTTCGACACCCGCACCCTCTCCGCCGCCGGCCCGCGGATCGGCCTGAGCGACTGGCCGTCCGCCAACGGCTGCCTGGCCGAGACGCCCGAGACGCCCGAGACGCCCGAGACGCCCGACGGCCTGGTCGCCGTCGAGGCGGCCACCGATCGCGTGCGCCTCTGGGACCCCCGCCGGGGAACCCTGCTGGCCGAGACGGCCGGCGGGCTCGCGTTCAGCTCCGTGATGGCCGCCGCCGCCCTCACGGCCGGCGGCCGAAGCGTCCTCGTCGCGTACGGCGAGACCACGGCAGGCATGGCCGGGTGGCAGGCCGTCGATCTCCGCACCGGCCGGCGCCTGCCCTGGCGCGGCGAGGCACACCGCGTGGACTCCCCCCACGAGGCGCGGATCCGCACCGTGGACGACCTGCTCGTCGTGACCGGCCAGGACTGGCGCCTCAAGGACGACTACGACGACCCGGAGCTGTATCACGAGGAGGCGACGCGCGTGGCGCGCGTCCACCGGCTCCCCGGGGGCGAGCGGTGCTGCTCCGTGGAGCTGGCCGGCGGCGACGCCTTCGCCACCGCCACGGTGGCGGGCAGGCGGCTCCTCGCGGTGACCGGCCACTCCCCGGCCGTGTACGCGCTGCCCTCGCTGACGGTCACGGCCGAACTGCCGGGCGCCCGCGGCCAGGTCACGGTCGGCGCCCTCAACGGGCGGCTCGTCGCCGTGGCGGAGACCGGCTCCCGCGGCGACCTGGACCTGGGCCCGAGCCTGGGCCTGTGGGACCTGGACCGACCCGGAGAGCCGCCCGTCCCGGTCACGGTGCCGCCGCTGCGTGACCCCCGGGTCGCCGTCACCGACCTCGCTCTGTCCGCCGACGGCACCCTCCTCGTCGGCACCGACACCAGGGGCCTGTGGGCCGTGCCCGGCGAAGAACTCGGCTGACCGACGCCGAGAGGGCCCGGCGCGCGCCCGCGCGGGTTTTCGGTGCCCGTCGCCGGTTACCCGTCGCGCCAGGACGAGACGCGACGACGCCGCGGGCCCGCGCCCGGCCGTGACAGCCCCCGCCGCCCCCGCCGCCCCGGAGGCGGGGACCGTCACCACGGACGTCCCCGCCCTCGTCAATGGTTGCGGGCATCCCTCTCACCACCCGGCCTCCCCGGTGCCCGGTCGCCGGTCCCCGCGCGAGCAGGCCGCGGGCGGCCGAAGTGGCGGGCGGTGGGCACCAGCGCGGCGGCGGCCGGGGCGAGGAAGCACGCGAACGTGCAGAACGCGAGGACCGGTCCGGAGCCGAAGGCGTCGATCGCGGGCGCGATCAGCGCCAGGCCGACCGGGGCCAGGCCGTAGGAGACCATGAAGTCGAGCGAGGAGACCCGGGCCAGCAGCCGCGGCTCCACCTCCCGCTGGGTGGCGGTGAACCAGGGCACGTTGAACAGTTCGATCCCCGCCCCGGCCGCGACGTAGGCGGCGACGACGAGGGCGGCCGGCACCGGCAGCCACAGGCTCAGCGGCGCGAAGCCGTAGCAGGCCAGGGCCGCGAGCGCCGCCCAGCCCTGGGAGCGGGGCCGCCAGCGCGCGATGACCAGCGCGCCGAGCAGGGCGCCGGCCGTGTACGCGGTGGTGGCGATGGCCAGCACCGCCTCCGTGCCGTAGCGGTCGCGGCTGACCATGGGCAGCACGACGCCGGTCGCCGAGTATCCCGTCGCGACCACGGCGGTCAGCGCCGCCAGCCCGCCGAGGAACCACGGGTGGCGGCGCGCTTCGCGAACGCCCTCGGTGAACTCCCGCACGAAGCCCGCGGCGGAGCCGGTCGCGGCGGCGGGCGCCGGCTCCCCGCGCGGCGGGACCAGCGCGGCGCACAGCCACAGCAGGCCCGTCCCGAGCATCAGCGCCCGCGCGTTCAGCACGGTGCCCAGCACCGCGGCCAGGCCGGGCCCGGCCAGCGCGGTGACGCGCACCGCCAGCGTCATCGCGGCGTTGGCCTGCTGGCGCAGCTCGGGCTCCACGACCTCGGCCGTCAGCGCCTGGAACGCCGGACGGCAGGCGCCCTGCCCGGCGCCCACGACGGCCCCGGCGACGGCCGTCACCACCACCGACCCGCCCAGGCCCGCCGCGAGGACGGGCGACGCCACGGCCGCGGCCAGGCCCGCCCACAGCACGACGGCCCGGCGCGCGTAGCGGTCGGCGAGCACGCCGCCGACGGGCACCGCGACGAGGAACCCGGCGGTGCGGGTGGCCAGGACGAGACCGAGGACGGCCGGCGTGATGGCCCCGTCCAGCACGGCCAGGCCGAGGATGAAGGGCATCGCCCACGTGGCCAGGCCGGAGGCGGTGGCGCCCGCCCACAGGCGCAGGAAGGACGCCTCACGCAGCACGGACCGGCTCGGCGTGGGGAGACCGGCCACGGCGGTGCCTCCTTGTACGGTCGGTGAGGAGCCGTCAGAAGTGGTCTGACGGCGGCCAGTTCGGGCGTCCAGGCGTTCCGGCGTTCCGGCGTAATGAAAAGCTTTTTCAGAACACTACTGGGCGCTTCCCCGGGGTCAGTCGGAAAACCGGTTGTGCCGACTCCCGGCGCATCGCTAGCCTCTCCGGCAATGGGTATCTCTTTCCTGTGATCGCCGGGCGTGCGACCGCGTAGAGCTCAGCTCCGCCGTCGCCGCACCATCCGCGTACAGCCGCCTTTCCGCTGTTTCATTCTTCGCTCGGGCGGCGTGTGCGCGGATTCGCCAATCGACCTTCCCGCTCTCGATCGGCAGCCCGCCGGGAACAGGACCGCCCCATGCCCACCGCACAACTCTCCCTCCACCACGTCACCAAGCGCTACGACGAGCGGGTCGTCCTCGACCAGGTCTCGTTCACCGTCAAGCCGGGCGAGAAGGCCGGCGTCGTCGGTGACAACGGCTCCGGCAAGTCCACGCTGCTCAAACTCATCGCCGGGCATGAGCAGGCCGACAACGGCGACCTGACCGTGGTCGCGCCAGGGGGCGTCGGCTACCTGGCGCAGACGCAGGACCTCCCCCCGTCGGCCACGGTCCGGGACGCCATCGACCAGGCACTCGCCGACCTGCGCGACCTCGAAGCCCGCATGCGCGAGGCCGAGCAGGACCTCACCACGCCCGCGGCGCTCGCCTCCTACACCCTGCTCACCGAGCAGTACGAGGCGCGCGGCGGCTACGACGCCGACGCCCGGGTGGAGATCGCGCTGCACGGGCTCGGCCTGCCGGGCCTTGAGCACGGCCGTCCCCTCGGCACCCTGTCGGGCGGCGAACGGTCCCGCCTGGCGCTCGCCGCGACCCTGGCGTCCGCGCCCGAGCTGCTCCTGCTCGACGAACCGACCAACGACCTCGACGACCAGGCCGTGGCGTGGCTCGAACAGCACCTGCGCGGCCACCGCGGCACCGTCGTCGCCATCACCCACGACCGGGTGTTCCTCGAGAACATCACGCCCACGATCCTGGAGATCGACCACGGAAGGGTGACCAGGTACGGCGACGGCTACGACGGCTACCTCGCCGCCAAGGCCGCCGCACGCCAGCGCATGCTGCGCGAACACGAGGAGTGGCGCGCGGAGCTGGAACGCAGCCACCGGCTCGTCGAGACCAGCGCCGCACGGCTGAGCGCCATCCCGCACAAGCTGCCGCTGGCCAACTTCGCCGCCGGCCCCTTCCGGGCCCGAAGCCGGGGCCACGGCTCGATGAGCCGCATCCGCATCGCCAAACAACGGGTCGAGCGGCTGACCCGGAACCCGGTCGCCCCGCCGCCGGACCCGCTGCGCTTCACCGGCCAGGTCCACAACGCCGCGCAGCCCGCGCAGCCCACGGACCCCGCGCACCCCGCGCACCCCGTGCACCCCGCGCCCGAGTTCGTGGCCGAGCTCTCCGGCGTGCGCGTGGAACGGCGTCTCCACCTGCCGCACCTGCGCATCCGGCCGGGCGAGCGGCTCCTGGTCACCGGCCCCAACGGCGCGGGCAAGACCACCCTCATGCGCGTGCTCGCGGGGGAGCTGCGTCCCGGCTCCGGCGCGGTCACCACCCATGGCCGGGTCGGCTACCTGCGCCAGGAGGAGACGCCGTGGCCCGCCCGCCTCACCCTGCTCGAGGCGTACGCCCAGGGCCGCCCGGGCGTACCGGACGACCACCGCGACGCCCTGCTGTCCCTGGGCCTGTTCCGCCCGGCCGACCTGCGTCTGCGGATCGGGGAGCTGTCCTACGGCCAGCGGCGGCGCATCGAGGTGGCGCGGCTGGTGAGCCGGCCGGTGGACCTGATGCTGCTGGACGAGCCCACCAACCACCTCACCCCCGCGCTCGTCGAGGAGCTGGAGGAGGCGCTGGCGTCCTACCGGGGAGCGCTGGTCGTCGTCACCCACGACCGCCGCATGCGCGCCCGCTTCACCGGCTCCCACCTGGCGCTCCACGAGGGCCGCCCCACCGCGGGGGCCGCCCCGCCACCCGGGCACCCGCTCAGTTGACGCCGTCGTTCGGGTCGTACGGCAGCGGGATGAGGCGGTAGTCCGACGCGCGCTCGTCCAGCGGGCGGCTGACCTCGTCGCGCAGCCCTTCCATGTCGTGCTCCAGCAGGTACTGGTAGCGCGGCAGCATGTCCTGCGAGATCCACTGCCAGCGGGTGTCGAAGTCCGCGATGTTGCCCGTCGGCAGTGGGGAGTCGAACTCGATCCCGTCAGGGGTGTCGATCTCGATCTCTCCCAGGCCCGGCAGGCCCGGGACGGGCATGAGGCCCACCGGTATCCGGATCTCGTCGGGGAGGTCGACCTCGACGTCGTTCACCACATCGCGGAAGGGCTTGCCGCCCGGCACCGGCGACTCGGAGATGGCGCCCAGCATGTAGGTGACCGCCTGGCCCAGCGGCCGGTCCTGCATCGCGTCGTAGTCGTCCTGGAGGATGATCTCCTGCTCGCGCCGCAGCAGCGCCGCGTTGCCCTCCTTGATCCGCTCCGGGTCGCCCGAGGCGATGTCCTCCCACGCGGCGAGCTGCTCGGAGGAGAGCTGACCCGCGGCGGCCAGGCGCCGCATCTCCGCGATCCCGCCGCGGTCGTACGCGGCGTGCTGCCAGCCCATGTCCACGAAGATCTGCTTCTGCATGTCGACGAACGTGTCCTCGTAGTACTCCAGCTCCTCCTCGCTGGCGTTGGCCAGCGCGTTCGCCATGCCGGGCGGCATGCCCGGCATGGTTGCCGCGATCCACCGCAGGCGCTCGTCGCTGTTGAGCCGGCGCAGCACGTGCAGGTCCTGCATGCCCGCGTAGACCAGGCCACCGGCCAGCTTCGCCATGCCCGCCCACTGCAACTCGGGGTGCCGCAGGAACAGGTCGGCGTAGTACTCGTACACCCGGCCGATGCGGTCGTCGTTGTAGGACAGCCCCTTGCTGGTGTCCCAGGCGGCGGAGTCGATGCCCAGCTGCCGGCAGAGCTGCTGGAAGTACTCCTCCTTGTTGGCCGGCGGCAGGGCCGTCGGCAGCTGCGCGGTGACGCCGGTCAGCTGGACGCTGCCGAACACCGGCGAGGATCCGCGACGCAGCACCCCCGCCCGTCCCCGCAGCTGGCCCGCCACATCCGTCAGCCACGTCAGTAACGGCTGCAGCCGCGCCAGCTCGTCCGAGGCGCCTAAGCTGCTCGCACGAGCGACGATGCTGGTCAGCGCGCCGTACGCGCCCCCGTCGCCCGATGCGTGCAGCAGATCGGCCAACGCCTCCATCTGCTCGGAATTCGCGACCCGCACATCCCCCATGAGCCTCGTCCCCCGTTTCGGTCGATGACAACGATCAATGCGGAAGCATGGACGCCCACGGGCGAACACTCGGTTCCGTGGCGGGCTCCTTGACTTCAAGCGCCGTTGAAGTTTTAGCGTCGTCGGCGAAGAGAGGGACGAGAGAGGCAGCGAGAGAGGGGTCCGACTGTGACAACGCTTGTTACGGGTGCCACCGGGAACACCGGCCGCCACGTGGTGGCGGAGCTGGTACGCCGGGGAGAGCGCGTTCGGGCACTGACGCGGAATCCGGCCGCGGCCGCGGGGACGTTTCCGGCCGAGGTGGAGCTGGTGGCCGGTACGCACACGCTGCCGGAGAAGCTGGACGCCGCCGCCCTCGACGGCGTCAGCCGGTTGCACATCACGGTGACGGCGGGGCTCGCCGAGGTCGGGCCCGAGCTGGTGCGGCGGGCGGTCGACGCGGGCGTGCGGCGCATGACCGTGGTGTGGGGCGGCTCGGTGGGGCCGGTCGAGCAGGCCGTGGGGGACTCGGGCGTGGAGTGGACGCGCCTGGAACCGCAGGAGTTCATGTCCAACACGCTGACCTGGATCGACTCGATCCGGACCGAGGGCGTCGTGCGCGAGCCGTACGACTTCCCCAGCGCGCTGGTCCACGAAGCCGACATCGGGGAGGCGGCCGCGATCGCGCTGCTCGACGACGGCCACGCGGGGCATGCCTACAACATCACCGGGCCCGAGGCGCTGACCACGCGCGAACGGCTCGCGATCCTGTCCCGGGCCATCCACCGCGACATCTCCTTCGTCCCGATCACGCACGAGCAGGCCGTCGACAGGCTGGTGGCCACCGGCGTGTCCCGGGCGGACGCCGAGTACGTCATCGGCTGGTACGCCGATCCCGGCGACGCCGGCAAGACCGTCGTCGACACCGTCGAGCGGGTGACCGGCCGCCCGGCGCGCACGTTCGCCCAGTGGGTGGCCGAACACGCCGAACGCTTCCGGGCGCCCAGCATGACGGCCCGCTAGAGCGCGGCATGGGGGACGCCCTGCGGGCAGGGGCAAACGGCGTCGGCGGCCGTCTCAGGGACCGAACGGGCTGAACGTGCTCGGGCGGAGCCGGTGCAGTGGCCGCCATCCCTCCAGGGCGTCGATGTCCTGGGGGCGGGCGAGGGGGTTGGCGAGCAGCCGGGTGCGCTTCTCGAAGAGCTCCTCCGCGCGCCGGTAGGACAGCCGGGCCCTCCCGGTGATCGGGCACCGGTCCTGCTCCGGGGTCCTCTCGGGCGCCTGGCGGTCGGAGAGGAACAGCGGCCCCCTGGGGCGGCCGGCGACGAGCTGGGGCAGCAGCTCGGCGGTGCCGGACCCCCAGCGAATGTGCTTGAGCGCGCCGCCCGCGGCGACGATCACCCCGGACCGTTGCGCGGTGTTCAGGTACTCCACGTTCAGGCACAGCACCTCGTCGGCCCGCGTCCCGCTTTCGTGGAGGAGCGTCCAGAGCGTCTTCTCCCGCAGCGGGGCGTTCAGTCGCCACACGGCCTGGAGCTGGGTTTCGTTCAGGGGTCTGGTGGGGTCGCGGGGCGGCGGGCGGCGTTCGATCCCGACGGTGGGGTCGAAGGTGAGCCAGCCCTGGGCGTGCCACCAGGCGATCGCCTTGCGGGCGATGGACAGTTCGCGCTTGACGGTGTCGACGTCCAGGGCCTCCGCCCGGGTGGCGGCGAGTTCGGCGAGGACGGGCGCCAGGCCCGGCGCGCCGAGCGCGGTCAGCGGGAACGGCGGGGGTGTCGCCGCGCGGCGGGCGGGTCCGATGGGCGCGGGGTGGCCGGTGAACATCCACCCCCAGGTGGTGAGCGAGATCCGGTGGATCCACGCGGAGGACTTCGCGATGCCGGCGGCCGGGAGGTAGCGGCCGACCGCCGCGGCGTACGTCGGGGGCAGGGCCGGGGGCAGGGCCGGGGGCAGAGCCGGGGAAGGGGCCGCGACGTGCGCGGCGCGCGGGCGCGGCTCCGCGGCCACTCCCTGGGTGACCGATGCGGGCGCCTGCCGGATCGCCATCTGTCTACCCCTCTCGGCGCTGCCGCGGGCCAGGTCGTCGCGGACCCTCGCCACTGTGCACCGCCGGCCTCGGCACCCCTGCCCACCGGGTTCCGCGATCCTTGAGGGTCCCGCGGGCACGGGCGGCCTCAGGCGCGGTCGGCCTCCGGCTGAGGGCTGGTGGCGCGCCTGCGGGAGGCGTCGATCTCGGCGTACGCCTCCTCGCGGCCCTCCCAGTGGGAGCCCTCGACGGACTTGCCGGGCTCCAGGTCCTTGTAGACCTGGAAGAAGTGGGTGATCTCCAGCCGGTCGAACGTGGAGATGTCCTCGATGTCCCGCACGGCGGCGTAACGGGCGTCGTGGGCGGGCACGCACAGCACCTTCTCGTCCGGGCCCTTCTCGTCCCTCATGAAGAACATGCCCACCGCCCGGCACGCGATCGTGCAGCCGGGGAAGGTCGGGTCGCCGGTCAGCACCAGGGCGTCCAGGGGGTCGCCGTCGCGGCCGAGGGTGCCCTCGATGTAGCCGTAGTCGGCCGGGTACCGGGTGGCGGTGAACAGCATCCGGTCCAGGCGGATCCGCCCGGCGGCGTGGTCCATCTCGTACTTGTTGCGGCACCCCTGGGGGATCTCCACGATCACGTCGAACGCGCCGAACTCCATCGCGGCCTCCTTGCCGTCTCCTCGCCGTCCCCGTCACTGCTGTCGTCCGTGTCCCCGTCCATGTCCCCGTCGATGGCATCCATGGCGTCATGGACGTCTTCATCCATGGCGGCATCGACGTCCTCATCGACGCCGCCGCCATGGCCGCCCCGGGAGCCGAGCGGGGCGGGCAGCCCGGCGTAGACCCGGCCGTCCAGCAGCGTCGGCGCGCGCCGTCCGACGGCCATCTCCGCGCCCTTGGCCTCGTGCCGGGTGTGCCAGTCCTGCTTGCGCAGCGCCTCGGTCACCTCCCACTCCAGCCACGCCAGCCGCGCCGCCAGCACACCGGCCACCGGCTCCGGCAGCGGCCCGTCCCAGGCCAGGGCGTGGCGCAGGCAGATGCCGTGCGCCCGCTCGTACGCGCGCACGCGCACCGGATCGGACAGCGCGGCCACCAGCAACGCCGCCTGCCGCCCGCTCGCGGTGCGCTCCTCCTCGCACGCCCGGCAACGCCCCTCGGCCGGCAGCCGCTCGGCGGCGGCGCGCCACCCCGCGCGCCCCGTGGCCGCCTGCCGGGAGAAGCGGGCGAGCCGGTCGCGCCAGGCCTCGGCGTTGTCCGCCAGCAGCGCGGGCACCTTCGGCCCGCCCACGCTGTCGAGGTCGTGCAGGTGACGCGGACACAGGGCGGTCTCCTCCCTGGTGGGGTGCCCGGCGCCCGTGGTGGTCGCCGCCCACCGCAGCAGGCGCCGGGCGGCGCGGTGCCCGGCCAGGCACAACGGGCAGCACGCCCGCCGCACGTCGGCCTCCCACCGCTCGGCCACCGCGACCCGCTGGGCGGACTCCTCGGCCGCCAGCAGCGCCTCCAGCCCCTGCTGATGGCGGGCGCGCACCGGCACGTCCGCGTCCGGGCCCGCCAGCCACGCCGTTCCCGTTCCGGTCTCCCCGGCCAGGCGCGCCGACGCGGCCTCGACCAGCGCCGCGCCGTCCTGGGGCGCGGACCGGCCGGCCAGGGCCGCGGTGTGCGGCAGGCACACCGCCCCGCCCCGCACGGAGTCGCGCACCTCCGGCTCGCCCAGCCCGCGCAGCACGCCCTCCAGCGCGCGCTCCTCGGCGGCATCGCCCGCTTCGCACGCCGGGCACGGGCCCAGCGCAGCCTCCCCGCCGCCCGCCGCGAGCAGCGCCCGGCACCCGGCCAGCGCCTCGGCGTGGACCCGGGGCAGCAGCCAGGTCGCCGCCGTGTCCTCCAGCAGCCGCCGCGTATGCGCCGGACAGAACCCGCCCGCCGCCCGCACCCGCGCCCGCACCCCGGGATCGGCGTTGCTCTCGTTGGTGAAGGACCCCAGCCAGCGCCGCGCCGCGTCGTCCCGCTCCCGGCAGACCGCGCACAGCCCGTCCGCCAGCAGGTGCAGCGCGTCGCGCCGCGCCCGCTGATCCTGCACCGCCCGCGCCTCCCGCGCGGCGCCCGCCCGCTGCCACTTCCTCATCGGCCCTCACCCCCGGCAGACGAACCGGCGCCGCCGACCTGCTGTACGGGATCTATGGGCATGGCACCTACCTCGTCAGCGGCAGCTCGCGGTGAGCCCCATCAGTGTGCGCCCACGGCCGCCCCTCTGCCCAGCCCACCCCGGCCCCGGCGTGCGCCATGCGGGTGCCGCCGTCGGACAGGCGGCAGTACCTATGCTGGTCACCATGGCCGACGACGCACCCGGCATCAGCCCAGGGGCAGGCGGTCTGCACGTGGAGCCGGTCGACCCCGCCCGCGGCGCCGCCGGCGTCACGCTGCGCCTGACCGACAGCCGCACCGGGCGCCCCGCCGTGATCGAACCCGGCTACCGCCACCCTCTCCGCGTCCGCGCCCACCTGGCCCGCCCCGGCAACGCACGGCACCCGCACCTGCCCGACCTGCGGACGCTGCTGGTCGCCGACCTCCTGTTCCGCACCGCCGAGCTCTACGGCGGCCAAGCGCTCATCGGCGTCACAGGCGAGCCCGGCGACGCCCTCCTCGCCCGCGCCGCCGACCTCGGCATCCACCCGCCCGCCGCGCCGGGCTCGCCCGACCTCGCGCGGCACACCGACATCGACCTCATCGCCCCGGCCGCCGCCGCCCCCACGCGGGGGATCCGCGTCGACGTCGCCACGACCCACCCCCGCCATGCGCCCGAGCGCGCCGAGCCGCTCGCGCTGCGCCTCGCGCTGCTCACCCGCGCCCACGACCACGCCATCGACCTCGGTCCCGGTCCCGGCCCCGGCGTACTCGCCCGGGCCCAGGACACCCTCACCCGCTGGCGGCGGCAGGTGGCCGACTGGGCCGAAGCGCCCTCCAAGCCCATGTGCGCCGAGATCCTCGGCCAGGCCCTCACCGCGCTCACCGAGAACCTCGCGATCCCCGCCGTCCTCGACGCCCTGCACCGCCTGGAGCGCGACACCGCCGTGCCCGCCGGCTCCAGGTTCGAGACCTTCGCCCATCTCGACCGCGTCCTCGGTCTCGACCTCACCCGCGACGTCGGCCGGACGTACCATGGCCGGTGCCCTGGCGTGCGCAGCGAGAGGTGGTGAGACCGCGATGAGCGGTGAACCTCCCAGTCGCGCGCCGCGGGGCGCCGCCCGGACCGGGACCTAGCCGGATGGGAGCGGATGGGATCGGGGGGGGGCGGCCTCAGCGGCGTGCCACCCCCCTTCAACGTCCTGTCCAGCCGTCCAGACCGCCACGGAAGGACCGCGTCGTGTCCGAGCGTCGTCGGCGTGCCCTGCGCCCCTTCAAGAAGCCCGTCAAGCGCCCCGCCGCGCCCCGCCCCGGCGGCGACGGCCCGGCCGCCGAGCAGTCCGCGGCCCACGAGAGCAGCGTGATCACCGCCGCGCTCTACGAAGACGGCCGGCGCACCAGCACCCCGGACTCGCTGGCCGACACCTTCCGGCAGCTGCGCGCCAAGCCCGGCGGCATGGCCTGGATCGGCCTGTACCGGCCGGACCCGGTCGAGCTGCACTCGCTGGCCGGCGAGTTCGACCTCCACCCCCTCGCCATCGAGGACGCGCTGGAGGCACACCAGCGGCCCAAGCTGGAGCGCTACGGCGAGACGCTGTTCGTGGTGCTGCGCGCCGCCCGCTACCTCGACGCCGCGGAGGTGGTCGACTTCGGCGAGCTGCACATCTTCGTCGGGCACGACTTCGTCATCACCGTCCGCCACGGCGCCGCCCCCGACCTCGCGGCGGTGCGCCGCCGCACGGAGGACAGCCCCGAGCTGCTCAAGCGCGGCCCCGAGGCCGTCCTGTACGCCATCCTCGACGCCGTCGTCGACGGCTACGCGCCCGTCGTGGACGGCGTCGAGAACGACATCGACGAGATCGAGACCGAGGTCTTCGGCAACGCCCCCGGGGTCTCGCGCCGCATCTACGAGCTCTCCCGCGAGGTGGTCGAGTTCCAGCGGGCGACCCGCCCGCTGTCGAAGATCCTCGACGGGCTGTCGGCGGGCTTCGAGAAGTACGGCATCGACGAGGAACTGCGCCGCTACCTGCGGGACGTGGCCGACCACGCCACGCACGTCACCGAGCGCGTGGACGCCTTCCGCCAGGCGTTGCAGGACATCCTGGCGGTGAACGCCACCCTCGTCGGCCAGCGGCAGAACGAGGAGATGAAGGCGCTCGCCGAAGCCGGACACGCGCAGAACGAGGAGATCAAGAAGATCTCCGCCTGGGCGGCGATCCTCTTCGCCCCGACGCTGGTCGGCACGATCTACGGCATGAACTTCGACCACATGCCCGAGCTGGGCTGGCTGATGGGCTACCCCTACGCGCTCGCGCTGATGGCCGTGGTGTGCCTCACGCTGTACGTGGTCTTCAAACGCCGCGACTGGCTGTGATCCGCGGGACACGCTCACGTGCAGCAGGAGCACCCGGGCCGGCAGCCGCACGCGTCGGTCTCGGTGCCGGCGGACGGCGTCACCGCCGTGGCGGCGGCCGGGACGGCGACGGCGCAGCAGCCCTCGCCGCGCCAGGCGTCGCGGCCTTCCTTCACGGCGATCGCGGCGATGACGAGCGCGGCGAGGGGGTCGGCCCAGGACCAGCCGAGGGTGGCGTTGAGCACCAGGCCGGCGAGGAGCACGGCCGACAGATAGGTGCACAGCAGGGTCTGCCTGGAGTCGGCGACGGCGGAGGCGGAGCCGAGCTCGCGTCCGGCCCTGCGCTGGGCGGCGGACAGGAACGGCATCACGGCCAGGGACAGGGCGGCGAGCACGATGCCCGGGATCGAGCGGTCCGCCTCACCCGCGCCGCCCAGCGCGCGGACGGCGTCGAGGGTGACGTACGCGGCGAGCGCGAAGAAGGAGACGGCGATGATCCGCAGCGCGGTGCGTTCCCGGGCTTCGCGGACGGCGTGGTCGCGGGCGGAGAACTGCCAGGCCACGGCGGCCGCGGAGGAGACCTCGACGACGGAGTCCAGGCCGAAGCCGATCAGCGCGGTGGACGAGGCGAGGGCGCCGGCGGTGAGGGCGGCGACGGCCTCGACGGCGTTGTAGGTGATGGTCGCGGCGACCAGCAGCTGTATGCGGCGCGTGAGCGCCTCCCGGCGGGTCGGGGCGAGCTCGGTGGAGGAGGAGAGCGAGGCGGCGGAGACCATGGTCAGCAGCATTCCCTCGTCGCGGTGTCGGGGCAGGTCTTGTCCGCCTCCACCGCCACGACCGCGGCGCGCAGGTCGTCCAGGGCGTGGCCGAGGCGTTGGTCGGCGAGCTCGTAGCGGGTGCGCCGCCCGTCGGGGACGGTGACGACCAGGCCGCAGTCCCGCAGGCACGCGAGATGGTTCGACAGGCGGGTGCGGGAGATCCCCAGCGCGTCGGCGAGGTCGGCGGGGTAGGCCGGGGCCTGGCGCAGGGCGAGCAGGATCTGGCAGCGGATCGGGTCGGCGAGCGCGCGGCCGAAGCGGGCCAGCACGTCGATGTCGGGGGCAACGGTCAGCACCCAACGAGAGTACAGCGCTTCCTGAATTCAGGAAAGGGTGGATTGGGGTTTGGGCGGTGCGCCGCCGGGTCCGCCGGGGTACACCGGCGTTCTCGGTAGGGGTCCCGAAACCGATGCCTAGGGTGTCGTTGGCCGGAACGGCGGGGCGGAAACACGTTCCGGGCCGCCCCCGCAGGCCGGTGTGGCCAACACCCCGGCCTGGCACCGGGGTCCAGCGTGGCCGGTGCCCACGGCGACTCGTTCGAGCAGGGTCCTGTGCTGATCCGAGCGTCGCCGTGTCCCCGAACAGTCCTCCATACCAAGAAGGAACTCCCCATGACACGCAGGCGCATCATCGCCCTCGCGAGCATCACCGCTGCCGCCTCGGCTGGCGCCCTCGCACTCCCCGCGCAGGCCGACACCCCCACCGCCCGGGAGGCCCAGGGCGCCCAGTGCCAGTACCCGGCCGATGTCCTGGACCTCAGCAGCTGGCGGATGACCGTGCCCACCGGCGAGGACGAGAACCCCGACGACATCGACCAGCCCGAGCTCGCCACCTACTCGGCCGAGCCCTGGTTCCAGGTCAACGAGGACTGCTCCGCGGTCATATTCCGGTCTCCCGTCAACGGCGTGACGACGGAGGGCTCCGACTACCCGCGCGCCGAGCTGCGTGAGATGACCGAGGGCGCGGAAGAGGCGGCGTGGTCGGCCGATGATGGCACCCACGTCATGGTGGTGCGCGAGGCGATCGTCGCCCTGCCCAACGACAAGCCGCACGTCGTCAGCGCCCAGGTCCACGGCGGGGATGACGACCTCACGGTCTTCCGCCTGGAGGGCAGCAGCCTCTACATCACCAACGGCGATGACAGCAACCACCACCTCGTGACCGACAACTACGAGCTGGGCACCGAGTTCGAGGCCAAGTTCGTCGCCCACGACGGGGTGGTCGACGCCTACTACAACGGGGAGCTGCAGACCACGATCGAAGCCGAGGGCGACGGCAACTACTTCAAGGCCGGGGCGTACACGCAGGCCAACTGCGAGAACTCCAGCCCGTGCGACGAAGGCAACTTCGGCGAGGTCCACATCTCCAGCATCGAGCTCAGCGACGACCCCAACGCCGGGGGCGGTTCGGATGACGGCTCGTCCGGCGGCGGCGACGACGGCGGCGACAGCGGCGACGACGGGGACAGCGGGGACAGCGGCGACGACGGGGACGGCGGCGACGACGGGGATGCCGGCGACAGCGACGACGGCGCCTCCGGATCGGACGGCGACGGCTCGGACGGCGCCGACGAGGCTGCCGGCTCTTCCGGGTCTGACGGCGGGGAAGGCCCCAGCACCCAGACGGGCGGCGAGGCGAACGAGCCCGACCTGGCCAACACCGGCGGCAGCTCCACGACGCCGGCCCTGATCGCCGGCGGCCTCGGCCTGCTCGCCGCTGGCGGCGCCGCTCTCCTCATCGCCCGCCGCCGCGCCGGCGGCCGCGCCGCGGCGTAACGGAACCCCGGCGCGAGGACTCCTTCCTCGAATGCCTCTCACTGACGAGACGGAGCGATCGTGGTGGCGGGCCTCCCCGCCGTGGGAGGCCCGGCACACGTGCGTCGCCGGCGTCACGTGTCGTCGGCTTCGTGCGCCTCGCGGCGCAGCTGTGCCCAGGACGCGGTGGAGCGGTTGTCGGCCCAGTGGGGGTGGGAGGCGATGCGGCGCGACAGCCACAGCAGGCGGCGGCGCAGCACCGTGGTGCTGGCGCCGGGCTGTGCCGAGGCCAGCGCCTTGTAGGTGCCGTGCCAGGCCTGCTGGTCGCGGACGAGGTCGGGAGGGAAGCCGGGGTTCGCCATGGCCCCATAATAGAAAATTAGTTCGATTCCTGGGGCGTGGCGGACGTCAAAACCTTCCACGGCACGCGTACGGGCCGGCCCCCGGGAGGGCCGGCCCGCACGTCGTGGTCGGAGCTGGTCGGAGCTGAGCGGAGCTGGTCAGACCAGGTCGAACCGGTCGAGGTTCATGACCTTGTCCCACGCCGCGACGAAGTCGTGCACGAACTTCTCCCTCGCGTCATCGCTCGCGTAGACCTCCGCGAGCGCGCGCAGTTCGGAGTTCGAGCCGAAGACGAGGTCGGCACGGGTGCCGGTCCACTTCACCTCGCCCGTGGCGGCGTCGCGGCCCTCGAACGTGGTCGCGTCCCCGGACGCCGCACCCCACGTCGTGCCCAGGTCGAGCAGGTTGACGAAGAAGTCGTTGGTCAGCGCCCCGGGAGTGGCGGTGAGGACGCCGTGCGACGACTGCCGGTGGTTCGCGCCCAGGACGCGGAGGCCGCCGACGAGGACGGTCATCTCGGGGGCGCTCAGGGTCAGCAGGTTCGCCCGGTCGATCAGCAGGTACTCGGCCGGCAGCCTGTTGCCCTTCCCGAGGTAGTTGCGGAACCCGTCGGCGGTCGGCTCCAGCGCCGCGAACGACTCCGCGTCCGTCTGCTCCTGCGAGGCGTCCACGCGGCCCGGCGTGAAGGGGACCGTGACCTCGACGCCGGCGTTCCTGGCGGCCTGCTCGACGGCCGCGCAGCCGGCGAGCACGATCAGGTCGGCGAGCGAGACCTGCTTGCCGCCCGTCTGGGCGGCGTTGAAGGACTTCTGGATGCTCTCCAGGGTCTCCAGCACCGTCGCGAGCTGGTCGGGGTCGTTGACCTCCCAGTCGCGCTGCGGCTCCAGGCGGACGCGCGCGCCGTTGGCGCCGCCGCGCTTGTCGCTGCCGCGGAAGGACGAGGCCGAGGCCC
The DNA here is from genome assembly GCF_052246635.1 of Streptomyces sp. 6N223. NCBI lineage: Bacteria > Bacillati > Actinomycetota > Actinomycetes > Kitasatosporales > Streptomycetaceae > Streptomyces > Streptomyces sp. 6N223. Next base: position 17,683 of record NZ_JBQQCA010000075.1, read on the forward strand.
ACGCGGCGGAGATGAGCTCGGACACCGACAGGTCCGAGGTGAGGATCTGGACCTTGAGGGCGGCGATGTCGTCGGCATCGACGAGCTCGTACGTCCGCTCCGGGAGCGGGTCCTGCCACGGCAGCGTCTCGTCCGGGACCTCGGGGCCGAGGTAGCGCACGACGGGGCCCATGTCGCGGTGGGTCAGCTTGAACCACGCGCGGGCGAAGGCGTCCGCGAACTCCTCGGGGTTCTCCAGGAAACGCCGCGAGATCTGCTCGTACACCGGGTCGAACCGGAGCGCGAGGTCGGTCGTCAGCATCGTCGGGGCGTGGCTCCTCGACGGGTCGTGGGCGTCGGGCACGGTGCCCGCCCCGGCGCCGTTCTTCGGCCGCCACTGGTGCGCGCCGGCGGGGCTCTTGAACAGCTCCCACTCGTAGCCGAAGAGCGTCTCGAAGAAGCTGTTGTCCCAGGTCGTCGGGGTGGGCGTCCACGTGACCTCGAGGCCGCTGGTGATCGTGTCGCCGCCCTTGCCCGTACCGAAGGCGTTCTTCCAGCCCAGGCCCTGCTCCTCCAGCGAGGCGGCCTCGGGGTCGGGGCCGACGTTCTCCGCCGGGCCCGCGCCGTGGGTCTTGCCGAAGGTGTGGCCGCCCGCGATCAGGGCGACGGTCTCCTCGTCGTTCATCGCCATCCGGCGGAAGGTCTCGCGGATGTCGCGCGCGGAGGCGACCGGGTCCGGGTTGCCGTTCGGGCCCTCAGGGTTGACGTAGATGAGGCCCATCTGGACCGCGCCGAGGGGGTTTTCCAGCTCGCGGTCGCCGGAGTAGCGCTCGTCGCCGAGCCAGGTGGTCTCCGGGCCCCAGTAGACGTCCTCCTCGGGCTCCCAGACGTCCTCGCGTCCGCCGGCGAAGCCGAAGGTCTCGAAGCCCATGGACTCCAGGGCGACGTTGCCGGCGAGGATCATCAGGTCGGCCCAGGACAGGCTCTGGCCGTACTTCTTCTTGACCGGCCACAGCAGGCGGCGGGCCTTGTCGAGGTTGGCGTTGTCCGGCCAGCTGTTGAGGGGGGCGAAGCGCTGCTGGCCGGCCCCGGCGCCGCCGCGGCCGTCGCTGATCCGGTAGGTGCCCGCGCTGTGCCAGGCCATCCGGATGATCAGGGGGCCGTAGTGCGCGAAGTCGGCCGGCCACCAGTCCTGCGAGGTGGTCAGCACCACCGCGATGTCCCGCTTCACCGCGGGGAGGTCGAGGGACGCGAACGCCTCGGCGTAGTCGAACTCCTCGCCGAGGGGGTTGGCCACGGCGGGGTTCTTGGCGAGGATCCTGAGGTTGAGCCGCTCGGGCCACCACTGGCGGTTTCCGCCGCCCTGCGTCGGATGCGGGGCGCGCCCGTGTGCGACCGGGCAGCCACCTCCGCCCTCGGTCTTCGCGTCTACGACGATTGCGTCATGATTCTCGGACATTGGATTCCTTCCGGCCTAGGCGGATCAGGGCGCTCAGCTCAACGTGCGGGCGGCGTGATGGACCGGCCCGTACCGGAGTCTTGCTGTTCTCTTGGCGATCACCGGAACCGATCCTACAATGGACAGAGTCTAAGTCAAGAGGCACACTAAACACATATACAATCGAAACTCGGACACGCAAACCCCGACAACCACTGGTAAATTTCGGCCATCACGCCGGAAACCTGAATGGGCGAATCAACATGAGTGACCTGCTGGAACGACTGCGAGCGCGCGGCTGGCGGATGACCTCGCAGCGACGTGTCGTTGCGGAGGTCCTCGACGGCGAGCACGTGCATCTCACGGCCGACGAGGTGCACGCCCGCGCGGCGCGGCAGCTGCCCGAGATCTCCCGCGCCACCGTCTACAACACCCTGGGCGAGCTGGTCTCGCTCGGCGAGGTCATAGAGGTCTCCACCGACGGGCGCGCCAAGCGCTACGACCCCAACGCCCACCGCCCCCACCACCACCTGGTGTGCGCCGGCTGCGGCACCATCCGCGACGTCCACCCGGCCGGCGACCCGCTGGCCGACCTGCCGCTGGAGGAGCGCTTCGGCTTCACGGTCTCCGAGGTCGAGGTCACCTACCGGGGGCTGTGCCCGTCCTGCGCCCCGTGAGCTGTCGCGCCTGGCGCGCCCGGTCGGTGGCCCGGTGGCCCGGTGGTCGGTCTGGTCGGTGCCTGTTGGAGCGTCTAGTTACCCGGGGACGACCCGGGCGATGAGGGACTCCGCCTCGGCCAGCCGCGCGGCGTTCTTCCCGGACGCGGCGACGAAGCCGTCCGGGCGGAGCAGCAGCCAGGCCGTGGTGCGGTGCGTGAGGTGGTCGTGGGTGACCGCCTCCGGGTAGCGGGCGGCGAGGGCCCCGGCGGGCGCGGTCAGGGGGCCGCCGTCGGTGGGGCCGAGGGTGAGGAGGCGGAAGCCGGGCTGGTCGGGTCCGGGTGGCGGGACCCAGGCGGGGGTGCGGGTCCCGGGGGCCGGGAGGCCGCGGGGCGCCTTGGGGGCCGGGGCTCCGAAGAGCACGTCCGGGTAGCGGGTCAGCCGCCCCGCCAGCATGGGGGCGTACCAGCGGCGCAGCACGCCGGTGGCCTGCATCAGGGCCCATACGCCGTTGCGCACCCGCGAGGCGACGGGCCCGGCCGCGGCCTGCCGGATCATGCGGCCGGTCGTCTGGACGACCTGCTCGGCGACGGCTCTCCGCTCGGCGACGTAGCTGTCGAGCACGGCCGGGGCGAGCGTGCCGTTGATCACGCCGGCGAGCTTCCACGCCAGGTTGCGGCCGTCCTGGATGCCGAGGTTGAGCCCCTGCCCGCCGACGACCGAGTGGACGTGAGCGGCGTCGCCGACGAGGAACGCCCGGCCCGAGCGCAGGGTCCGCGCGATCCGCTCCTGGCTGGTGAAGGTGCTGATGGAGGTGGCGGAGACGAAACGCAGCCCGCCCGGGCCGCGCTCGTCCAGCAGCCGCTGCACCGCCTCGCGCGTCATCGGCGTGTCCGGCGCGATCGGCCCGGAGATGCGGACCAGGCCGCCCGGCAGCGGGGAGAGCAGGAGGACGCCGCGGGCGCCGATGAAGTACTGCACCTCGTCCCGCGGGTACTCCCCTGACACCTCGCCCTCGGCCAGCACGAACGCCATCGGCACGCTCCCGCCCTCGAACGGGATGCCCAGCCGCTGCCGCACCGTGCTGCCGACCCCGTCCGCGCCGATCAGCCACGGCGTGGTGAGGGTGCCGGTGGCGCCGTCCGGGCCCTCGGTGTGGAGCGTGACGCCTGTCTCGGTCCCCCCGGTCCCCCCGGTCCCCCCGGTCCCCTCGGTCGTGACGTCGGTGACCCGCACCCCGTACTCCACCCGGCCACCCAGCTTCTCCAACGCGCCCAGCAGCAGCCGCGTCGTCTCCTGCTGAGGCAGCACCAGCGGCTCGTTCACCTCCCCCAGCACCACGCGCATCGTCTTGCCGTCCCCCATGTGGTACGCGAGGGCCGACGGCCGCACCCCGCCCGCCAGCGCCTCGTCGAGCAGGCCGAGCCCGCCCAGCACCTCAAGCGTCGGCGGCCACAGCAGGATCGCCCGCGAGCCCGCGGCCGCCTCCGGGTCGGCCTCCAGCAGCCGGGTCGGCACGCCCAGGCGCAGCAGCTCGCACGCGACCACCAGGCCGCAGGGCCCGGCGCCGACTACCACCACGGCGTTGGGGTCGTTACTCGTCGCTCGACTCATCGCTCGCACTCCAAAGATCGCTCAAGATCACTCAAGGTTGCACAGGTTGCACAGGGTTGCTGTTGCTGCCGAGGGTTTTGCTCAGCCAGGCGTTCACCGCGGCCGCGGTCGTCGCGGCGTGGTCCTCGATCAGGGTGAAGTGATCGCCGGGCACGGTCACCTCGGTGTGGGCCAGGGGCCAGGGCAGGGGCCCGTCCGGGATCGGCCGCTCCGCCGCGACCTGCAGCACGGGCACGCCGACGGGCTCCGGCCGCACGCCGTGAAGCAGCTCGAGGTACCGGCCCATCGCCGTGAGCCTGGCCTCGTCGAGCGCCTCCATCCGCTCCACGACGCCCCCCAGCAGCTCCGGGTGATCGGCAGGGCTGTAGCCGTCCAGCGGCCGGCTGTCGAGCAGCACCACCGCGCCGGCGCCCAGCCGCTCGGCCATGGCGTGCGCGAGCAGCCCGCCCGAGGAGTAGCCGGCCAGGGCGAAGGGCCGCCCCGGCTCCTCGCCCACCACGGCCGACGCGGCGGCGCACAGCGCGTCCACCAGCGCCGCCAGGCTCGCCGGCAGCGGCTCACCCGGCAGGAACCCCGGCAGGGACAACGCCGTCAGCCGCAGCTCGCCGCCGCGCAACGCCGCCGCGATCCGGGCGAACTGGTGCGGCCCCGACGCCGCCAGCGCGCTCGGCAGCGCGATCACGCGCGGGCCCGCCCCGCCGTCGGCCAGTCGGACCGGCGCGGGCAGCGCGCCCGGGTCGCCGGGCCCGGCGAACGCCGGGCGGAACGTGGCCGCCTGGCCCAGCAGCTGGATGAACTCCCTCGTCCGTCCCTGGGCCAGCGCGGTCCGGAACATCTCCCCGAGGCCGGACGCGCCGCCCGGAGCGGGCGGGACGTGCCGGGACAGGGACAGGGACGGGGACGGGGACAGTTCGGCGTACAGGTGGTCGGCGAGCTGCGTGAGGGCCGGGTTCCGCGCGAGCGTCGCCGCGTCCAGGGCGGCGCCGGTGGCGCGGTTCAGGCGGTTGCGGAGCTCGACCGTCGTCAGCGAGTCGAAGCCCAGCTCCAGCAGGCCCCGGTCGGGCAGCGAGCCGGGGTCGGCGTGGCCGAGCACGGCCGCCGCCTCGGCCCGCACCAGGCCGAGCAGCAGCTCGCGCCGCTCCTCGCCCCGGGCGTCCGCCAGCCGCCGCCGCAGCTCCGGCTCGTCCGTCCCGGCGCGTGCGGGCCGGGCCGGGCGTGCCTCGGGCAGCTCGTCGAGCAGGGCCGCGCCGGGCCGCGCCTCGCGGTACGCCGGGGCGAACCCCTCCCAGTCGATCTCCGCCACGACGACGCCCGCCGCGTCCTCCTCGAACGCCGCGCGCAGGCCGTCGCCCAGGGCCCGTTCGGGGTCGAGCGGCCGGAGCCCGACCCTGGCGAACCGCCGCTCCCCCTCCCCGTCCCCCTCCTCGTCCCGCCCGGGGCCGCTCCACGGGCCCCACGCGATGGACCGCGCCGCCAGGCCACGGGCGCGATACGCCTCGGCCACGGCCTCCAGGCGGGCGTTCACGGCCGCGTACGCGCCCTGGCCGATGCCGCCGAACGTCGCGGCGATGGAGGAGAAGACGACGAACGCCTCAAGCGTCTCGCCTGCCCGCTCGCCTGCCCGCTCGCCCGTCAGCTCCTGCGCCAGTTCGCCGAGCAGCGACTCCGCCTCCTCCGCCGCCGCGAAGGCCTCCGCGAGCCGGCGCGGCGTCAACTGGCCGACGGGCGCCTCGTCCAGCGCGGCGCCGATGTGCACGACGGCGGTGAGCGGCTGGTCCGACGGCACGCGCGCCAGCAGCTCCGCCCGGCTGGGGCGTTCGCCGAGCGACGTGGCCCGAACGCCCGACGCCGCCAGCTCCGCCGCCTCCGCCTCCGCCTCGGTGCCGCCGGCCAGCAGCACGTGCCCCGCGCCCTGCCCGGCGAGCCAGCGCGCCACCGCGCCCCGCAGCCCCGCGCCCGCGCCCGCACCGGCCACGAGCACGGTGCCGCGCGGCCGCCAGCCACCGGCCCGCTCCCCGCCGGCGCGCCGCACCAGGCGGCGTACGAACGTCCCGGCAGGGCGTATCGCGACCTCGTCACCCTCCACCCCGCCCGCGAGCGCCTCGGCGAGCGCCGTCCACGCGTCCGAGCCCGGCAGGTCCACCAGCCCGCCCCACAGCCCGGGCTGCTCGTGGCCGATCGTCCGGCCCAGGCCCCAGATCGCCGCCTGCGCGGGCGAGGGCGGCGCGTCCGCCGCGTCCACGGCGACGGCCCCACGGGTCGCCACCCACAGCGGCGCCGCCGCCAGCCCGGCGTCGGCCATCCCCTGCGCCAGCGCGAGGGTCGCCGCCAGGCCACGGCTGATGGCCGGCCCCTCCGGGTGCGGCGCCTCGTCGCAGGCCAGCAGCGACAGCACGCCCGCCACGCCCTCCGGTGCGGCGGCGCGCAACCGCTCGGCCAGCCGCGCGCGTTCGTCCGCGTCCGCGCCCGCCTCCGCGTCGGCGCCCGCGACCGCGCCCGCCTCCAGGCGTACGCAGCGGGCGGCGCCCCGCTCCGCCAGCGCCTTCGCGGCGTCGTCCCCCATCCCGGGCGGGGCGACCACCAGCCACGTGCCGCTCAGCCGCCGCGCCGAGCCGCGCCGCCCCGCCGCGCGCCACACCACCCGGTACCCCACCGTCTCGACGGTCGGCGGCGGCGCGAGCCAGAAGCGTTCGCGCCGGAAGGGGTAGGTCGGCAGCTCGCAGCGGCGCGCGTCCGTCCCCGCGAACAGCGCCGGCCACGCCACCGGAAGACCGGCCGCGAAGCCCTCCCCCAGGGACGTCAGGAACCGGCCGACGCCGCCGTCGTCCCGCCGCAGCGAGCCGATCACCGCCCCCTCCGCCCCCTCCGGCCCCTCCGCGCCCTCCGCGCCCGCCCCGCCCTCGTCCAGGATCTCCCGCACCGCCGACGCGAGCACCGGATGCGCGCCCACCTCGACGAACGCCCGGTGCCCCGCCCGGACCAGCCCGCCCACGGCCGACGCGAAGCGCACCGTGCTCCGCGCGTTGCGGTACCAGTAGTCGGCGTCCAGGCCGGAGGTGCCGAACTCCGCCCCGGTGACCGTCGACACGAACCGCACCGCCCCCCGCCCCGGCCTGACACCCCGCCAGCCCGCGAGCAGCTCCTCCCGCACGCCCTCGATCTGCGGCGAGTGCGCCGCGAAGTCCACCCGGACCCGGCGGGCATCCACCCCCTCCCCGGCGAGCGCGGCCAGCGCCTCCTCCAGCGCCGGCTCCGCCCCCGAGATCACCACCGCCGACGGGCTGTTGACCGCGGCGATCATCACCCGCCCCTCCCAGCGCGCCAGCCGCCCGGCCGCCTCGGCCTCCGGCAGCGGCACCACCGCCATGCCGCCCTTCCCCGCGAGGCGGTTCAGCACCGCACCGCGATGCGCGATCACGGCCGCGCCGTCCTCCAGCGAGAGCCCGCCCGCCACCACGGCCGCCGCGACCTCGCCCTGCGAGTGGCCGACGACGGCCGCCGGCCGCACCCCGCACGCCCGCCACAGCTCCGCCAGCGCCACGGCCACGGCCCACTGCGCGGGCTGGAGGACGTCCGCCCGCTCCAGCTCGGGACCCTCCGCGTGCCGCAGCACATCCGTCAGCACCCAGCCGACGTGCGGCGCCAGAGCCTTCTCGCAGGCGGCGATGGCCTCGGCGAACACCGGTGAGGAGTCCAGCAGTTCGCTCCCCATCCCGGCCCAGTGCGCCCCGCCGCCGCCGAAGAGGAACACCGGCCCGCGCCCCCCGGAATCCGCCTCGTACGCCCGCGCCCGCGCCCTGCCGCTCACCACGCCCGCCGCCGAACGCCCCTCGGCCAGCGCGTCGAGCCCCAGCGCGAATCCGTCCGCGTCGGCGGCGGTCAGCACCGCCCGGTGCTCGAACCGGCTCCTGCCCGTGGCCAGCGAGAACCCGACATCCAGCGGACGGGCGTCGGCGTCGGCCGCCGCCTCAAGGTGGGCGCGCAGCCGGGCGGCCTGGGCGCGCAGGTCGCGCTCCGTGCGGGCCGACAGCGGCCACGGCACGGCCGCCCCCGCCCCGATAGCGAGCGGCGCCGGGCCCCCTCGGCCCTCGGTCGGCTCCTCCTGCGGTGCCTCCTCCGCCGGCATCTCCTCCTCCGGTGCCTGCTCCACGATCAGGTGGGCGTTGGTGCCGCTGACCCCGAACGCCGACACCGCCGCCCGGCGTGCCCGCCCCGTGTCCGGCCACGCCCGGCGCCCCGTCAGCAGCCGCACCTCGCCCGCCGACCAGTCCACGTGCGGCGTCGGCTCGTCGACGTGGAGGGTGGCCGGCAGCTCCCCGTGGCGCAGTGCCTGGACCATCTTGATGATCCCCGCGACCCCTGCCGCCGCGGCCGTGTGCCCGATGTTCGACTTCACCGAGCCGAGCAGCAGCGGCCGGTCGGCGGCCCGCCCCCGCCCGTAGGTGGCGAGCAGCGCCTGCGCCTCGATCGGATCGCCGAGCGTGGTGCCCGAGCCGTGTGCCTCAACGGCGTCCACCTCGTCCGGCGCCAGCCCGGCGCCGGCGAGGGCGGCCCGGATGACGCGCTGCTGCGAGGGGCCGTTGGGTGCCGACAGGCCGTTGCTCGCGCCGTCCTGGTTGACCGCCGAGCCACGGATCACCGCCAGCACCGGGTGGCCGTCGCGGCGCGCGTCGGACAGCCGCTCCAGCAGCAGCATCCCCACGCCCTCGCTCCACCCCGTGCCGTCGGCCGCCGCCGCGAAGGACTTGCACCGGCCGTCGCGCGCCAGCCCGCGCTGGCGGCTGAACTCCACGAAGCCGGCAGGCGTCGACATCACCGTCACCCCGCCCGCCAGCGCCAGCTCACACTCGCCCGCGCGCAGCGCCCCCACCGCGAGGTGCGTGCTCACCAGCGACGACGAGCACGCGGTGTCCACGGTCACGGCCGGGCCCTCCAGGCCCAGGGTGTAGGACAGCCGCCCCGAGAGCACGCTGGCCATGTTGCCCGTCAGCACATACCCCTCGACGCGGTCCCGGTCGGCGGTCGTCGCCGTCAGCATCCCGTAGTCCTGCGCGCTGCTCCCGACGAAGACGCCGGTCCGGCTCCCGGCCAGCGACGCCGGGTCGATGCCCGCGCGCTCGACCGCCTCCCACGCCGCCTCCAGCGCCAGCCGCTGCTGCGGGTCCATGGCGAGCGCCTCGCGCGGCGAGATCCCGAAGAACTCCGCGTCGAAGTCGGCCGCGTCGTAGAGGAAGCCGCCGTGCCGGACATAGCTGGTGCCCGGATGGTCGGGGTCCGGGTGGTACAGCCCGTCCAGATCCCAGCCCCGGTCGGTCGGGAACCCGCCGATGGCGTCCCGCCCCTCGGCCAGCAGCTCCCACAGCTCGTCCGGCGTGCCGACCCCGCCCGGGAAGCGGCAGGCCATGCCCACGACGGCGATCGGCTCGCGCTGCCGCTGGTCGGCCAGGTGGAGGCGGCGCAACGCCTCGTGCAGGTCGACCGTCACGCGCTTCAGGTACTCGCGGAGCTTCGCCTCGTTCGCCATTGCGGTCCTCACTCGTGATCGTCACTCGTGATGTTCGAGCCGGAAGGTGCCAAGCCGGTCGTCGATGAACGCGAACAACTCGTCGTCCGTGAACCCGTCCACGGCCTCGGCGACCTCCGCCGTGTCCGATGCCAACGCCGATGCCGGCATTGGTGGCGGCTTGAAGAGGCCGGTCTCGCCGGCCTCGCCGGTGGCGCCGCCGCCGTCGGCCTCCGTCATGAGGAACTCCTCGATCAGGAACTCCGCGACCGCGACCGGCGTCGGATGGTCGAACACGAGGGTCGCGGGCAGCCGCAGGCCGGTCGCCACGCCGAGCTGGTTGCGCAGCGACACGGCGGCCAGCGAGTCGAACCCCAGGTCACGGAAGGGGCGTTGCGGCTCCACCGCCTCCGCCCCCGCATGCCCGAGCACGGTGGCGGAGGCCGCCCGCACCAGGGCCACCAGCTCCACCCGGCGTTCCTCCGGGGAGAGCCGGGCGACGCGTTCGGCGAACGCGGAGCCGGAGCCCTCGCTGCCACTGTCCGGGCCGTCGGGACCGTCGTCGTCCGCCCCCGCCACCTCCGGCAGGCCGGAGAGCAGCGGACCGGGCCTGGCGGAGGTGAACAGCGGCGCGAAGCGCGCCCAGTCCACGTCCGCGACCGCCACGAACGTCTCGTCGTGGTCGAGCGCCTGCTGCAACGCCGCGAGCGCCAGCTCGGTCGGCAGCGCGGTCAGGCCCCGGCGTTCCAGCTGGGCCAGGCGTTCCCCCTCAACCGCGGGGTCCACGGCGCCGATCGGCGCCTCCGCCCACGGCCCCCAGGCGAGCGACGTGCCCGGCAGCCCGGCCGCTCGCCGCGCCTGCGCCAGGGCGTCCAGGTGCGCGACGGCGGCGGCGTGGGCGCCCTGTCCCGCGCTGCCCCAGACGCCGGCGACGGAGGAGAAGAGGACGAACGCCTCAAGGCTGAGACCGAGTTCGAGGGTGAGGTCGTGGAGCAGCTGGGCGCCTCCGGCGCGAACGGACAGGACGTCGGCGAGGCCGTCCGGAGTGAGGTCGGCCAGCGTGGACCAGGTGTCCGCCTCCGCGGTGTGGATGACGGCGGCGAGCGGCGGCCGCTCCGGCGGCAGGGAGGACAGCAGCGCGCACACGGCGTCGCGGTCGGTGATGTCACAGACGGCGATGGTGACGGCGCCCGCGCCGAGCTCGACCAGCTCGGCCGTCAGCGCGTCGGCGTCGGCCGGGGATGCCTGCGGGTGATGGGTGAGCAGCAGGTGTTCGGCCCCGGCGCGGGCCAGATGGCGCGCGACGAGGAGGCCGGTGCCCGTCGTTCCTCCGGAGACGAGGGTGGTGTGGCGCGGGTGGTAGGCGGCGGCTGCGGGCGGGGCGGCGAGCGGGGCACGGGTCAGGCGCGGGACGTGGGCGGTGTCGTCGCGGATGGCGAGTTGGGACTCGGCCGTGGGGGCCGCGAGGTGGCGGGTCAGGAGGGCGTAGTGGTGAGGCTCGGGGTGGTGGGGCAGGTCGATGAGTCCCGCGAAGTGGTGCGGGTATTCGAGCGCGGCGACGCGGCCGAGGCCCCAGGTTTGGGCGTGGGCGGGATGGGGCGGGTCGTCGTGCGGGGAGACGCGGACGGCGCCGGTGGTGACAGTCCACAGGGGCGTGGAGGGCTGGGCGTGGAGCAGGGCGAGGACGGCGGCGGGGTCGGGGTCGAGGTTGAGGACGCCGGCGAGGGCGGGGTGAGCCGGGTTGGTGGTGGTGGCGGCGCCGGCGGCTTCGAGGGCGTTGACCAGGTCGGCGGGCGGTGGCGCGTCGGGCGGGGTGAGCAGCAGCCAGGTGCCGTTCAGGGCCGCCTGTGGCGATGGGGTGTGGGCGCGCCAGGTGACGGCGTAACGCCAGGAGTTGAGCGTGTCGTGCGTCGTCTGCGCCTCGGAGGGCGTCAGCCAGTGGTGCTGGTGTTGGAAGGGGTAGGTGGGGAGGTCGGGGATGAGGTGGGTGTGGGGGAGGAGGGTGTTCCAGTTGGGGGTGGCGGCGTGGTGGGTGTGGAGGGTGGCGAGGGCGGTGAGGAGGGTGTGGGGTTGGTCGCGGGTGC
>NZ_JBQQCA010000076.1:0-27772 GCF_052246635.1 Streptomyces sp. 6N223
GGGCGAGCTCGGCCTGTAGACCGCGCTCACGCGCTCCCGCGCGCCAAGCGCCCCGGGCCCCGCCCCGCCACCCCCGCCCCGCCGCGCCCGCGTGCCCGCCCGCCGGCCGGTCCCCGGGCCGCGCCGGGGCCGGGGGCGACGCCCGGGCCCGGGAGCGACGCCCGGTCGCTTCGCGTCGGCTGAGCGTGAGGCCGGCGGGTGCGGCGCTTACCATGGCCCGGCGGCGAGAAGTGGGCGTGGCGAGATGAACGGGGAACGGCAGATGGGTCACACGGTGGGGATCAAGGAGGTCGCCCGGCAGGCGGGCGTGTCCGTGGGGACCGTCTCCAACGTGATCAACCGGCCCCACATGGTCGCCGAGGAGACCCGGCAGCGCGTCCAGGCGGCCATCGACGAGCTGGGCTACGTGCGCAGCGAGTCGGCCCGGCAGCTGCGGGCGGGCCAGAGCCGCATCATCGCCCTGCTGGTGCTGGACATGGGAAACCCCTTCTTCGTGGACGTGGCCACCGGCGCGGAGCGGGTGGCGCGGGCCTCCAAGCTCGGCGTCATGCTGTGCAACAGCGCTCAGTCCCCCTCCGAGGAGTCGGACTACCTGTCGCTCTTCGCCGAGCAGCGGGTGCGCGGCGTGCTCGTCACCCCGGCCGACATGTCGGGGCGCAACCTCGCGGACTTCCGGCGGCACGGCATCCCCTTCGTCTTCGTCGACCGGGTGCTGCCCAGCGCCGAGGGCTGCTCGGTCTCGGTCGACGACGTCCTGGGCGGCACCCTGGCCGTCCGGCACCTGCTGGAGCAGGGCCACACCGACGTCGCCTACGTCAGCGGACCGATGTCGCTGCAGCAGTGCCAGGACCGCAGGCAGGGCGCGCTGACCGCGCTGGCCGAGGCCGGGCTGGGGGCGCAGGCGCTGCGGCACGTGGAGGCCGAGCTGCTGGACGTGCCGGCCGGCCGCGAGGCGGGCGCCGCGCTGCTGGCGATGACGCCCCGGCCCTCGGCGGTGTTCTGCGCCAACGACCTGCTGGCCCTGGGGGTGCTGCAGGCGCTGTTCGCGGCGGGGGTGCGGGTGCCGCAGGAGGTCGCGCTGGTCGGCTACGACGACATCGAGTTCGCGGCGGCGGCCGCGGTGCCGCTGACCTCGGTGCGGCAGCCGGCGGTCCGCATGGGCCGGCAGGCCGCCGAGCTGCTGCTGGAGGAGACCGGCGAGGCGGCCGAACGCCACCGCCACCAGCGGATCGTGCTGGAGCCCGAGCTCGTCGTGCGCGACTCCAGCCAGTCCGCCCGCGGCCGGCCCGCCCAACGCCCGGCCGCCGTGGCTCGTAACGTGGAGCCATGAGCGCGATGTTCACCAGCAGCGTCCTGACGATCACGACCGGCGCGGAGGAGACCGTCACCGACCTCACGCGGGAGTGCGAGGCGTTCCTCGCCGACGCCGCCGCAGGGGGCGACGGCCTGCTGAACGTGTTCGTACCGCACGCGACGGCCGGGGTGGCGATCCTGGAGACCGGGGCGGGCAGCGACGACGACCTGCTGGCCGCGCTGCGGGAGCTGTTGCCCGCCGACGGCCGCTGGCGGCACCGGCACGGCAGCCCCGGTCATGGGCGCGACCACGTGCTGCCGGCGTTCGTGGCCCCGCACGCCACGGTGCCCGTCATCGGCGGGCGGCCGCAGCTGGGAACCTGGCAGTCGATCTGCCTCGTCGACACCAACCGGGACAACCCGCGGCGCGAGGTGCGCCTGTCGTTCCTCGGCTAGGGCCTGTCCGGGCGTTCGTTCGTGCCGGGCCGGCGGCGGCGTACGAGGGCACCCTCCGCCGTGAGCGGAGCGCATGAAGGGAATGGGGCACCCCCAGGCCCCCGAGGGTCTGGGGGAGCACCGCGTCCGACGCCGCGGGCCGATTCGACAAGACCGCCCGGACAGGGCAATCCACGAGCGTCCGCACCGGCCCGCCGTTGCGGGCGTCCCGCCGCCGGCCCGGCTCAGCGGGTCGTGGCGCGCTCGGGGGTGATGCCGAGCTCCGCCATGTACAGCGACAGCGCCAGCTTGCCCACCGCCGGGTACGCGCCCAGCGGTTCGGCGGCGGGGCAGCCCGCCTCCTTGGCCGCCGCGTCCAGCAGACCCTCGGCGAGTTCGGGGCCGATCAGGTACGGGGCGAGAGCGAGCTGCTGCGAGCCGGACTCCAGGAGCTTCGCGGCGGTCCTGGCGACCGCACCCTCCTCGTCCAGGGCCGCGGCCAGCACGGGCACGGCCAGCCGCGCCGAGAGCAGCATGCCGGTGATGCCCGCCGCGCGGACCGCCTCCTCGCCGCCCACGGCGGCCAGCACGATGCCGTCGGCGGCGGTGGCGACGGTGAACAGGCGGGCGCGGTCCGCGCGGGCCAGGCCGGCCTCCGACAGCCGCACGTGGACGCCCTCGGCGAGCAGCGGGTGCGGCCCCAGCACGTCCGAGACCAGGGCGGGGGCGCCGCTGTCCGTGACGGCCTGCGCTATGACCCGCAGCAGTGTGTCGTCCGGGCCGGCCAGCAGCGGCACCACGACCGCGGCCGGGCCCTCGGGCTGCTCGGCGCGCACGTCGGCCGCCCGCGCCAGCACCTCGCGCAGCGAGGGGAACTCCTCGTCCTCGCTCTGGACGTAACCGATCCTGGCGTCGAGCCCGGGCAGCTCGGCGCGCGCGATGCTCGCGACCTCCTCGGCGAGGGCGCGGCTGGCCGGGGAGGGGCGGCCGGGAAGGGCCAGCACCAGCGCCGGCGCGCCCTCCGGCGCGGTCACCGGCTCCGGCCGGCGGTGGCGTCCGGGCTGACGGGGACGCGGCATTCGAACGGGCAGGCCGGACGCGGGGCCTGTGGGGGAACTCATGTCGCCGCATGTTAACGCCTTGACGCGGCGGTGCGCCCCTCAGGGGGAACTGATCCCGGTCTGCCCGCGTTTCCTCCCGGCGCTCGTCGCGCCCGGGCGTGACGCGCTCACCACCTAGGGTGTGGTGACGAGCCGCAGCAGCGACGGGTCGGTGGGCAGCCCGAGGGCGTCGCCGCCGAGGCCGGCGGCGACGAGCAGCGCGCCGTCCAGCGGGTCGCCGGCGGCGGGCACGACGCTCGCGCCGGGCAGCCGCCGCGTCAGCGCTTCGCGCAGCGGCGCCAGCAGCGGCTCGCCGATGCGGAACAGGCCGCCGGTCAGCGCGACCTCGCTGCCCCGCTCCGGCGGGCAGACGGCCGCCGCCGTCGCGGCGATCTGCCGCGCGGCCTCGCCCAGGATCCGCCGCGCCACCGGGTCGGCCGGATCGGCGTTGTCGGCGGCGGCGCAGGCGGCGACGTCGGGCGCGAACGAGGCCAGCACGGCCGCCCGGTCGGTGCGCGGGTACAGCTGCTGCGGCAGGCCCTCGACGGGCCCGAACCGCTCGGTCGCGCGCGCCAGCAGCGCCGCCGACCCTCCGTCGCGGCCGTCGTGGGCCCGCATCGCCGCCTCCAGGCCCGCCCTGCCGATCCAGGCACCGCCGCCGCAGTCGCCCAGCAGGTGGCCCCAGCCGTCGGCCCGCCGCCACCGGATGAGGTCCGTGCCGACGGCGATCATGCCGGTGCCGGCCACGACCACCGCGCCCGGCCGCTCGCCCAGCGCCCCGGCGTATCCGGTCACGGCGTCGGCGGCCAGCGCCAGACGGCGCACCCCCAGGGCGGCGCCCAGCGCACCGGGCAGCTCGGCGCGCAGCTGCCCGCCGAGCGTCGCCAGCCCCGCGGCCCCCACGCACACGGCCGTGACCGGGCCGCCGCCGCCCGCCTTCTGAAGCAGCGCACGCGCGGCGGGCACGAGCTGCGCCGCCAGGTGGCCGGCGTCGATGCCCGCCGCGCCGGTCCGCACCGGCTCGGTGCCCGCCACGCTGCCGCAGAGCCGCAGCGTGCCGTCCTCCTCCAGCCGCCCCAGCCCGACGCGGAGCCCGGAGCCGCCGGAGTCCACCCCCAGCACCCAGCCGGGCAGGGACGGTGGGGGCGGCGGGGACGGTGGGAGCGGCGGCATCAGGGCAGCTTCCAGTCCACCGGTGAGCCACCCTGCTCCCGAAGCAGCGCGTTGGCGCGGCTGAACGGCCGGGAGCCGAAGAAGCCCCGGTCCGCCGACATGGGGGAGGGGTGGGCGGACTCCACGGCGGGCACCGGCCCGAGCAGCGGGCGCAGGCCCCGCGCGTCCCGCCCCCACAGGATCGCCACCAGCGGCTTGCCGCGCGCCGACAGCGCCCGGATCGCCTGGTCGGTGACCTCCTCCCAGCCCTTGCCCCGGTGTGCGGCCGGACGGCGGGGGGCGGTGGTCAGGGCGCGGTTGAGCAGCAGCACGCCCTGCTGGGTCCACGGCGTCAGGTCGCCCGTGGAGGGCCTGGGCAGCCCGAGGTCGGTGCACAGCTCGCGGAAGATGTTCTCCAGGCTGCCCGGCAGCGGACGCACCTCGGGCGCGACCGAGAAGCTCAGCCCCACCGCGTGACCCGGCGTCGGGTACGGGTCCTGGCCCACGATCAGCACCCGCACCTCGTCGAACGGCTGCTGGAAGGCGCGCAGGACGTCGGGGCCGGCCGGCAGGTAGGTGCGCCGCGCGGCGATCTCCGCGCGCAGGAAGTCGCCCATCGCGGCGATCCGGCCCGCCACCGGCTCCAGGGCCCGGGCCCAGCCCGGCTCGACGATCTCATGCAAGGGTCGTGCTGCCACGGTCCGTCACCCTACTGTCCCCGTCCGCCTCCGGTCTCGCCGGCGGATGAATCCGTCAACTCCCGCACCGCACCGCCCCTCCCGCGCGTCATCCGAGGACGGCGGCCCGCACGCACAGCACGTCCGGCAGGTGCCGGGCCAGCTGCCGCCACCCGTCCCCGTCGTCGGCGCTGCCGAACACCTCGCCGTTGCGGTTCCCGAAGTACACCCCGGCCGGCTCGGCGTCGTCGGTGCACAGCGCGTCCCGCAGCACCGTGCCGTGGTGCTGCTCCTCCGGCAGCCCCGCGCCCAGCTCCCGCCACGTCGCGCCCGCGTCGTCGGTGCGGTAGACGCGGCAGCGCCTCCCGGCGGGCACCCGGTCGGAGTCGGCGTTGAGGGGAAAGACGTACGCCACCCCCGGCAGCCGCGGATGGGTGGCGATGGGGAAGCCGAAGTCCGAGGGCAGTCCCTCGCCGATGGAGGTCCAGCTGCCGCCGGCGTCATCGCTGCGGTAGACGCCCCAGTGGTTCTGCAGGAACAGCCGGTCGGCGTGGACCGGATCCCGCGCGACCTTGTGCACGCACTGCCCGAACGCCGGGAACCGCTCCGGCTGGAACACCACCTGCACGCCGCTGTTGGACGGGAACCAGCTGGCGCCGCCGTCGTCGCTGCGATACACCCCGCCCGTGGAGACCGCCACCGTCACCGCCTTCGGGTCGCGCGGATCGGTGAGCACCGTGTGCAGCCCCAGGCCGCCCCCGCCCGGCTCCCACCGCTCCCGCGTCGGGTGGTCCCACAGCGAACGCATCAACTCGAAGGTCTCGCCCCCGTCCACCGAACGGAACAGGGCACCCGGCTCCGTCCCCGCGTACACCACGTCCGGCTCGTCCGCGCCCGACGGCTGGAGCTGCCAGACCCGCTCCAGCGACGCCCCGGTGCCCTCGGGGAACGCCACCGCGGGCCGCGGCGGCTCCTGCCAGCTCGCCCCCAGATCGTCCGAGCGGAACACCGACGGCCCCCAGTGCGAGCTGTCGGCGCCGACCAGCAGCCGCGGCCGCTCCCGCCGCCGGTCTATGGCGACGGCGTACACCGCCTGGGCCGGAAAGTGCGGCCCGTCGAACTCCCATCCGGCCTGGCCGCGCCGGTCCACCGGCCGCCGGGCGAGGAACAGGCCCTTGCGCGTGCCCACCGCGAGCAGCACGTCCGTCATCGGCGGAACACCTCCCTGAACGTCATTGTCGTGAGGGTGGCCAGTGTGCACCCGGCCACTGACAACGGCGCCCTGCGCGCTCCGGCGTTCACCTCAGGCGGATGGTCCCGTCCCGCACCGTGATGGCCTCCTCCGGCAGCGGCCGCTCGGCGGGGCCGCGCTCCACCCCGCCGTCGGTGATGCGGAACCGGCTGCCGTGGCAGTGGCAGTTGATGGTGCCGTCGCTGACGTCCGCCACGGTGCAGCCCTGGTGGGTGCAGATCGCGGAGAAGCCGAGGAACTCCCCGGCGGCCGGCTGCACCACCACGACCTGCGCGTCCGCGAAGACCCGGCCGCCGCCCTCGGGAATCTCCGACACGTCCCCCAGCACCTCCCCGCCCCCGTCGCCGTCCCCGGAGCCGCAGCCCGCCAGCGCGGAGGCCAGCCCCGCCGCTCCCGCCACGACCACCAGCCGCCGGGATGTCACCACCGCTCGCACGCCGACCCTTCCTGTCGTCCCCTCGCGCCACCTGCCCCCGCCCCGCTCCTGGGAGTCTGCCGTCTAACCTGCGGGAATGCTCCGCGACACCGCCGCCACCCGCTATGTCACCCCGCTGCGGGAGGGCGGTTCACTCCCCGGCATCGTCGAGGCCGGCGACCTCGGGACGTACGTCATGAAGTGAGCATGGGGTCCCTGTGACCTGCGGGGGAGCGAGCAATGTATCTCTGAGCTGCGGATATGGCTCTCATCGGCTTCCGTCGTCTTCGGCGTTTTCGGGCCCGATGTGCCCTGTGTGCCCTCGTCCACACAGGGTTCGAGCATGTATTTGCCCCTATATGTCAGACGCTGTACACGTTGATAGTGACGGCCCCAGCCAGGTCACACCCGCATCACCACAGAGAAAAGCCCAACGTGACGGCCGTCCAGGCACCGGAGACGACGGGGCCGACCCCTGATCTGGACCGGCTTCGTGTCGGTCGCGCGGGAAACCATCGGCGGCGTCATCGTCAAGCAAGGAGGCCCATCATGGCTCACCCTGCACCCAGCAACCCCTACCTGCAGCCCAAGCCGCGCGAGATGTCCATGGCCTACATCCTGTGGTTGCTCGCTGGCGCCGCTGGCGCCCACCGCTGGTACCTGGGCCGCAAGGGCTCCGCGAAAGCCATGACCATCCTGGCGTGCACCATCGTTGGCCTGCTGGTGTCCATTCCTTGGTCGTGGGTTGACGCCTTCCTGATCCCCGGAATCACCCGGGAGGAGAACGCCAAGCTGGCCGAGGAGTGGGAGACGGGGACCCTCAACCGCCGCGCGGAGCGCGAGAGCGCCGAGGGAGGTCTGTGATCTCCGACGTGACCTCCGTGGTCGGGTGGCGCACCCGCACAAGAAGATGATCAAGATGAGAACGACCCGAGCGAGTGTCGCCGGCATGGCCGTGGCCGGCGCCGCTGCCGGTCCCCTCGCGCTCACCGCCCGCGGCAACGGCGACGACAACTGAAACGGCGGCGAAGGTATCAGAGGGATGCGGCCGAACGCCTCAGCCCAGGAGGGGACGACGACGGTGGAGGAAGTCACCGGGGCGAAGCCGTCGCGGACGGCGGCGGGGAGGCGTGGCGTCCGGTTCTCGCATGGCGGGGCGACAGTCATGGGATGGGATGGGGCCCCACAGGTCTCTAGGATTTCCTCTCTGCCGCCCACGAGTACCGTAGCGGGGTGCTCGTTCATGAAGGGCGCGGTCGAAGTTTTTGGCCATTTTATTCGCGAAATCAGAGTAGGCGTGACTGTACGAAAGAACCACTCCCTGCAAAAGGATCGAGGAAGATATCCTTTGCGTGCGGCCGCATTGGCCGTACGGAAGGAATTGACCCTCGGAGATTGATTCGGAAATTGGATCTCGCCTACGGATCGACTAAGCTGTTCGACCCCCTTGTCGATGTTCCCCCGAGCGGTGCTGGGTAGCACCCTAGAGGCGTTCTTCGCGAAGGGAGCGAAGCGACTTCCCCTGGCGGACGATCTTGAATCGAAGATGATTGCGCTGTCTGCGCCCGATGCCGCGGAGGCAGTCCTGGCCGTGCGGCACCGCGGAGGTCTGCAGGCGAAAGACGTGGAGTTCCTTGATCTCGGACTGCCCGGCCTGGGTGAGCTTCGCGGTGAGGCGGTGGCCGTCCTGGCGTCGGAGGATCGCGGCGAAGTCGCGGGCGAGCTGGTAGGTGCAGCAGTACGCGCGGGCAGCTCCACCCGCACCACCCGTAAGAAGATCAAAGTGCCAAGGCAAGCGTGGTCGATCTCTGCCACATGTCACGGCCAAGGATGGCGCCGACATATGCCCAGTGCACCGCAGCGAAGAGGCTGCGCTCAACAAGGGTGACTACGCCGATCCGCACGACCAGCGGATCACGTTCCGGGAGTTCGCCGAGCAGTGCCGCAGGGGATGCTCTCACCGTCCGGCGACGGCCAGGAACCTGGAAACGCATCTGCGGAAGTACGCCTCCCCGGAGTTCGGCCACCGGCGAATCGGTTCGCTGAGGACCGTCGAACTGCAACCCTGGGCCTTGGGCTCACGAGCAGGAGGCTCGCACCTTCCTCGGCTCGCAACGTACTGACCGCCGTCAGGATCGTGCTGAGGCAGCAGCGACAAAGGGATGCTGGACGTCGTCCGGCAGGTGTCGCGGCGAGACAGCGCGCTGACGCTGACCGCACCCAAGACGGTCAGGGATGGCCAGCAGCTCTTCACCGACACCACGGGGCGGCTCCTGCGGCACGGGTACGCCGGCTTGCCGATCCACGCGGGGGAGAGCGTCCGGGTCGTGGCAGAGCGCATGGGTCACAAGGACGCCACGATCACGTTGCGCGTGTGCGCGCACCTGATGCGCGGCGGCGAGGACCGCACCCGCGAGGCCGTGGGCAGGGCACTCGGATCTCCTTGATCGTTCCCAGTGCGCCCTCGATGTGCCCTTACGCTGTCGCCATGCTCCGCGACACCGCCGCCACCCGCTACGTCACCCCGCTGCGGGAGGGCGGTTCACTCCCCGGCATCGTCGAGGCCGACGACCTGGGCACCTACGTCATGAAGTTCACCGGCGCCGGACACGGCCGCCGGGCCCTGGTGGCCGAGGTCATCTGCGGGCAGCTCGCGCGCCGCCTCGGGCTGCGCGTACCGGAGCTGGTGCGCATCGGCCTCGATCCGGCCATCGCGCCGGCCGAGCCCGACCAGGAGGTGCAGCAGCTGCTGAAGTCCAGCGCGGGGCTCAACCTCGGCATGGACTACCTGCCCGGCTCCCTCGGCTTCGACCCGCTCGCCTACACCGTGAGCCCCGCCGAGGCCGGCCGCGTCGTGTGGTTCGACGCGCTCATCGGCAACACGGACCGGTCCTGGCGCAACCCCAACCTCCTCGTCTGGCACGGCGACCTGTGGCTCATCGACCACGGCGCGGCCCTCATCTGGCACCACAACTGGTCCGGCGCCTCCGCCGCCTCCCGCGCGGAACGCCCCTACGACGCCTCCGACCACGTCCTGGCCTCCCTCGCGCCCGACGTCGCCGCCGCGGCCGCCGACCTCGCGCCGCGCGTCACCGCCGAGCTGCTGTCCGAGGTCACCGCCGACGTGCCCGACGAGTGGCTGGCCGGCGAGGAGGGCTTCGCCTCACCCCAGGCGGTGCGCGACGCCCACGCCGAGATCCTCGCCCTGCGCGCCCCCCGCCTCCACGAGCACATCAGCCTGGGCCCGCCCCCAGCGCGGCGGCCCTCCGGGCCGCCCGGCTGGCTCACCGGCACCTGGCCGCACGGCACCCACCGCACGAGCGGAGCCGCGCGGTGACCGGCACCGGCAGCGAGCGGGTCGTCTTCGAGTACGCCGTGCTGCGCGTCGTGCCCCGCGTCGAGCGCGGCGAGTCCATCAACGCCGGCGTGGTGGTCTACTGCCGCGCCCGGTCGTTCCTCGCCGCCCGCACCCACCTGGACGCCGACCGGCTGCGGGCCCTGGACCCCTCGGCCGACGCCACCGGTGTGCGCGCCGCTCTCCACGCCGCCGAATGCGTCTGCCGCGGCGGCCCCGACGCCGGGCAGGCCGCCGCGGACGACCCCGGGCGGCGCTTCCGCTGGCTGGTCGCCCCGCGCAGCACGGTGCTGCAGCCAGGCCCGGTGCACACCGGGCTGACGGCCGATCCGGAGGGCGAACTGGACCGGCTGCTGCGGCTGCTGGTGCGCTGACGCGGCCGGCTGCCGGGCGGCGGGAAGCGCACTGTCGGTGGCGGGCGATACGGTCTCTCCCAACGACCTAGATCAACTCGGTCCCCGTCCCTGGAGGTTGACGACCGTGATCGGCACGCTGCCCGGATCCTGGCAGGACGTCCTCGGCGAGGAGCTCGGCAAGCCCTACTTCAAGGAGCTCACCGAGTTCGTCGAGGCGGAGCGGGCGGGCGGCCCGGTGTACCCGCCCCGCGAGGAGGTGTTCGCGGCGCTGGAGGCCACGCCGTACGAGCGGGTGAAGGTGCTGATCCTCGGCCAGGACCCGTACCACGGCGCGGGCCAGGGACACGGCCTGTGCTTCTCCGTCCGCCCCGGCGTGAAGATCCCCCCGTCCCTGCGCAACGTCTACCGCGAGCTGCGCGACGAACTCGGCCACCCCATCCCGGACAACGGCTACCTGATGCCCTGGGCCCGCCAGGGCGTGCTGCTGCTGAACGCCGTGCTGACCGTCCGCGCCGGCGAGCCCGGCTCCCACAAGAGCAAGGGATGGGAGAAGTTCACCGACGCCGTGATCCGCGCCGTGGCCGCCCGCCCCGACCCGGCCGTCTTCGTCCTGTGGGGCAGCTACGCCAGGAAGAAGGCCCGCCTCGTCGGCGACGGGCGCCACGCCGTGATCGAGGGCCCCCACCCCTCCCCGCTCTCGCCGCAGCGCTTCAGCGGCACCCGGCCCTTCACCAGGATCGACGAGGCGATCGCCGCCCAGGGCCACGAACCCATCGACTGGCGCATCCCCGACCTGGGCCCGGACGCCGGCCAGGCCGCCGCCCGCCCCGCCGCCTGACCCGCCGCCCGTGGCGTGCGCCGGCGCGCCGTATGCTGCCACGTCACCGGCAACCCCCCGCTAGGAACGTCCAGATCGTCGAGGAGCCCTTCGTGAAGGTCGGCGTGATCGGGCTGGGAGACATCGCCCACAAGGCGTACCTGCCCGTCCTCACCACCCAGCCCGGTGTCGTCCCGCACCTGCACACCCGCAGCCGCACCACCCTGGAGCGGACCGCCGACACCTACCGGATTCCCGCGCCGCAGCGCCACGCCGACCTCGCGTCCCTCCTCGACGCCGGCCTGGACGCGGCGTTCGTCCACGCGCCCACCCACGCCCACCCCGGCCTGGTGAGCCGCCTGCTGCGCGCCGGCATACCGACGTACGTCGACAAGCCCCTGGCCCACGACCTCGGCGAGGCCCAGCGGATCGCCGCCCTGGCCCAGGAGCGCGGCGTGAGCCTGGCCGTCGGCTTCAACCGCCGCCACGCCCCGGCGTACGCCCAGTGCCTGGAGCACCCGCGCGAGCTGATCCTGCTGCAGAAGCACCGGGCAGGGCTGCCGGCCGACCCGCGCGAGACGGTGTACGACGACTTCATCCACGTCGTCGACACGCTGCGCTTCCTCGCCCCCGGCCCGGTCGATCAGGTGCAGGTCAGCGCCCGGGTCCGCGACGGGCTGCTGCACCACGTCGTGCTGCACCTGGCGGGCGACGGCTTCACCGCCGTCGGCGCCATGAACCGCCTCTCCGGCTCCGCCGAGGAGATCCTGGAGGTCTCCGGGCAGGGCGCCAAGCGGGAGGTCCGCAACCTGTCGGAGATCATCGACCACAAGGGCCAGCCCAGCGTCCGCCGCCGCGGCGACTGGGTGCCCGTCGCCCGGCAGCGCGGCATCGAGCAGGCGGTCGTGACGTTCCTGGACGCCGTCCGCACCGGCCGGCCCCTCAGCCCGCAGGACGCGCTGCGCACCCACGAGCTGTGCGAGCGGGTCCTGCTCGGCGCCCTCGGCCACCACTGAACGCCCCGCCGGCGCCCGGCCGGCCGGCGGCCCGTGCCCGGGGCGTCGCTTCCCCCGCGTCACCCCTCCTCGGACGGGTCACTCCTCCTCGGTGGTCACGCGTTCCCCGGTGCCGATGTCCTCCCCGGCGTCGGGCTCCACCGCGCCGACCCAGATCAGCACCAGCAGCACCACGCCCACCACCAGCCGGTAGGCCACGAACGGCATGAAGGTGCGCGTGGAGATCCACTTCATGAACCACGCGATGATCGCGTAGCCGACGACGAACGCGACCACCGTCGCGAAGATGGTCGGCCCCCACGACACGTGGGAGTCCTCCCCGCCGATCTCGGTCAGCTCGTACAGCCCCGAGGCCAGCACCGCCGGAATCGCCAGGAGGAAGGAGTAGCGCGCCGCCGCCTCCCGCCGGTAGCCCAGGAACAGGCCGCCGGTGATCGTCGCGCCCGACCGCGACACCCCCGGCACCAGCGCCATCGCCTGGCACAGCCCGTAGACCAGGCCGTCCCGCACGCTGAGCTGCTCCAGCGTCTTGCGCTCCCTGACCGCCCGGTGCCGCCCGCCGGTCGCGTCCCGCCGCACCAGCCGGTCGGCCACGCCGAGCACCACCCCCAGCACGATGAGGTTGACCGCGATCAGCCGCAGGTCGCGGAACGGCCCCTCGATGGCGTCCTTCAGCGTCAGGCCCAGCACCCCGATCGGGATGGACCCCACGATCACCAGCCACCCCATCCGCGCGTCCATCTCCCGCCGCGCCGCCCGGTCGGTGAGCGACCTGAACCACGCGGAGAGGATTCTCGCGATGTCCTTGCGGAAGTAGATGATCACGGCCGTCTCGGTGCCGATCTGCGTGACTGCGGTGAACGCCGCGCCCGGGTCCTCCCAGTCGAACGCCACCGCCGTCAGCCGCAGATGCGCGCTGGAGGAGATGGGGAGAAACTCCGTCAGCCCTTGCACCAGCCCGAGGATCAGCGATTCGAACCAAGACATGAAGAGTGCGGCATCCCGGGTGCTGAGTGTCGTGGGCAGTGACGAATCACAGGCGTGAAGCGGGATCACTCTAAGCCACACCCTGGTCAGACCTCTAACCCGGGCCGTGCGAAAACCATTCGACGCCCGGCCCCGCGCCGCGCGATCATGAAGTCGTGTTCCGGTACGCCTTCCTCGCCGCACCGCCCGCCGCCGCGGGCGCGCCGGAGGCTGCCGTCTTCCTGCTGGGCGCCGCCGACGGCGCACGACGCTGACCCTTCCCGGATCGCATCGCGGACCCCGCCGGGGGAGGGTCGGGCGCGATCCCGGGGTCCGTGTCCCGGCGGCCACCACCGTGGCCCGGCCGGGATCCCACCGCAGCCGCGAGGAAGACACCCATGCCCAAGCAGGCGTACGTACGCACCAAGCCCCACCTCAACATCGGCACCATCGGCCACGTGGACCACGGGAAGACGACGCTGACCGCCGCCATCACCAAGGTCCTCAGCGAGCGCGGCGCCGGCGCCTTCGTGCCCTTCGACCGCATCGACTCCACCCCGGAGGAGGCGGCCCGGGGCATCACCATCACCATCTCGCACGTCGAGTACGAGACGGACACCCGTCACTACGCCCACGTCGACATGCCGGGCCACGCCGACTACGTCAAGAACATGGTGACCGGCGCGGCGCAGCTGGACGGCGCGATCCTCGTCGTCTCCGCCGTCGACGGGGTCATGCCGCAGACCGCCGAGCACGTGCTGCTGGCCCGCCAGGTCGGCGTCGCGCACCTCGTCGTCGCCCTCACCAAGGCCGACGCCGGCGACCCCGAGCTGACGGACCTGGTCGAGCTGGAGGTGCGCGAGCTGCTGACCGCTCACGGCTACCCGGGGGAGATCCTCCCGGTGGTCAGGGTCTCCGCGGTGGGCGCGCTGCGCGGCGAGCCGCGCTGGACGGCGGCCGTCGAGGCGCTGCTGGACGCCGTCGACACCTACGTGCCGGTGCCCGCCCGCTACCTCGACGCGCCGTTCCTGCTGCCGGTGGAGAACGTGCTGTCCATCACCGGACGCGGCACGGTCGTCACCGGCGCCGTGGAACGCGGCACGGTGCGCGTCGGCGACCGCGTGCAGCTGCTGGGCGACGGCCGCGACGGCGCCGAGACCGTCGTCACCGGCCTGGAGACCTTCGGCAAGCCGATGACCGACGCCCAGGCCGGGGACAACGTGGCGCTGCTGCTGCGCGGCGTGCCCCGCGAGGCGGTGCGCCGGGGGCATGTGGCGGTGCAGCCCGGCAGCGTCACCCCGCGGCGCGCCTTCACCGCCCAGGCGTACCTGCTGTCGGCGGCCGAGGGCGGGCGGCGTACCGGCATCGCCACCGGCTACCGGCCGCAGTTCTACATCAGGACCGCGGACGTGGTCGGCGGCGTCGGGCTCGGGGAGCGAGGCCGCGCCCTGCCCGGCGAGACCGTCACCATGACGGTCGAGCTCGGCCATCCGGTGCCGCTGGAGACCGGTCTCGGCTTCGCGATCCGCGAGGGCGGGCGCACCGTGGGTGGCGGCACGGTGACGGCGGTCGCCGACCGCTGACCGCCCGGCCACGGTGCGCTCCGCCGCGCCCCGGCCCGCGCCCCAGCGCACGGGCCGGGGCGCGGCAGCGCCGGCGGCAGCGGCAGCGGGACAGGGCCCGCCGGGCGAGAATGGGCCCGTGACACCCGTGACCGGCCGCGCGGCCTCCGAGACGGCCGGTGAGCCGACGCCCGTGACCCGGGCCGTGGACCTGGGCACGGCCCGCCTGCTGCCGGACCTCGACCGCGAGGGCGCCTGGCTCCTCACCGTCGACGACGCGCCCCAGTCCTACGTGGACCTCGCCGACCCCCGCCACCTGGAGTTCGAGTACCTGCGCCGCATCGGCCACGTCCTCGACGCCGCGGCCCCCGCCGGCCGGCCGCTCGACCTGCTGCACCTCGGCGGTGGCGCGCTCACCCTGCCCCGGTACGCCGCCGCCACCCGCCCCGGATCCCGGCAGCGGGTCGTCGAGGCCGACGGCGCGCTCGCCGCGCTCGTCGCCGACCGCCTCGCGCTGCCGCCCGGCGGCGGGATCGCCGTCGAGGTCGCCGACGCGCGGGCCGCCCTGGCGGACACCCGGCCCGCCTCCGTCGACGTCCTCGTCTCCGACGTCTTCGGCGGCTCCCGCATCCCCGCCCACCTGACGACCCTCGGCTACGCCCGGGCCTGCGCGCGGGTCCTGCGCCCCGGCGGCGTCTACGCGGCGAATCTCGCCGACGCCCGCCCCTTCGCCTTCCTGCGCTCCCAGCTCGCCGCCTGCGCCGCCGTCTTCGGCGAGCTGTGCCTGATCGCCGAGCCCGGGGTGCTGCGCGGCCGCCGCTTCGGCAACGCCGTGCTGGTGGCCTCCCACGCCCCGCTGCCCGCCGCCGAACTCGCCCGCCGCGCCGCCGCCGACCCCTTCCCCGCGCGCACCGTGCACGGCCTGGCCCTCAGGGACTTCACCGGCGACGCGGCGCCGGTCGCCGAGGGCGCGGCCGTGCCCTCACCCCGCCCCCCGGACGGCGCGTTCCGCGTCGGCTGAACGCGCCGGACCGGCAGGGACCGCGGGACCTACTCCGCCTCCTGCGGGTAGGGCCGCAGGCTGTTCATCATCAGCTCGATCGTCTCGTCGTCCAGCGCGCCCTCGAAGCCCGTGTCGGCGGCCAGCACCCACGTGGCCAGGTCGTGGTTGACGTCCAGGTAGGAGACGGTCACCACCTTGCCGTCGAAGGTCCCGCACTTGTTCTCCGGGTCCTCCGGCACGCCGGTGACGGTGGCGGTCACCGTGTGCCCGGTGATGCCGTGGTCGCTCTCGAACGGCTCGGGCTCGCTGACCTCCAGCGTGCCCCGCTGTTCCTGGTCGTAGGCGGCAAGGGCCCAGTTGCGGGCCTCGTTCCGCGCGGCCTCCTCCGTCCCGGTGGAGCCCTGCGCGCCCTTGGTGCCCGCGACCGCGCGCCAGCTGACGCCGTACTCCGCCTCCGGGCACCAGTCGTCCATGTACGTGGCGACCGCCGACATCATGACCAGCGGCTCGCCCTCGGTCTCGGACCCCTCGCGGGTGTCCTCGTACCCGACCATGTACTCCTCGCTGCCGAGCTTCCAGTCGGGCGGCACGTCGAAGGCGTTGTGCCGGTTCTCGATGGTCTGCACCTGCCAGTCCGGTGAGACGACCGGGTCCGGCTTCTCCAGAACGCCCTGCCGGGGGTCGTCGGGGTCGCTCCCGCCGCTCGCGCCGCCGTCGTCCCCTCCGGGATCCTCGGTGGGCTCGGCCGTCGGCGTGGCCGGCTCGCCGCCCCCGGCGTCGGCGTCCTCGCCGCCGCCGTCACCGCCGTCGTCGCCGCCGAGCACGAAGACCCCCGTGACGACGGCCGCGGCGAGCACCGCGGTGGCCGCGACGATGGCGATCGCCGCCCGCCCCGGCCCCCGCCCCGGGCCGCCGTCCGGCGGCGGCGCGAGGTGCCCCGGCTGCTGCCACTGCCCGGAGGGCGGCTGCTGCGGCGGCTGTTGGGGATACGCCGGGTAGGGGGCCGGCTGCTGGTACCCCTGGTACGGAGGCGCCTGGTGCTGCTGCCCCTGGTACCCGGGATGCGCCGGCTGCTGGTACCCGGAGGGCTGGTAGCCGGGCTGCTGAGGGGAGTTCGGCCACGGCGGGTGGGGGCCGCCTCCCGGCTGCTCGTCTCCTGGCGTCATGCCAGTGACGATACGGCCGACCGCCGACAACCGGCCATCTGCACCCCCTGATCGCTATGCAGCTGGGACATCCGGGCTGCCGCCCCTCCGTTACCCGCTGGTAATGTTTGGGTATGGCCGATCTCCCGCCTCCCGCCCCAGCCGAACCGGACCCCGCCGAGGCCGCCGCGCCGTCCACGGCCCAGCTCGGCGAACTCCTCGCCGCGACCGTGCCGATGGTCCGCACCCTGCGCCTGGAGTATCTCTCCATCGCCCCCGACCACGCCCGGCTCCGGCTGCCCGACCAGCCCGACTACCACAACCACCTCGGCGGTCCGCACGCCGGCGCCATGTTCACCCTCGCCGAGTCCGCGAGCGGAGCCATCGTGCTGGCCGCCTTCGCCGACCAGCTCTCCCGCGCCACCCCGCTCCCCGTCCACGCCGAGATCGACTTCCGCAAGGTCGCCCGCGGCCCGCTCACCGCCACGGCGTCCCTGGGCCGCCCCATCCCCGACGTCATCGCCGAACTCGGCGCCGGCAAACGCCCCGAGTTCCCCGTCACCGTCAGCATCCAGCGCGAGGACGGCGCCGTCACCGGCGAGTTGCGCGTCGTGTGGACCCTCCGCCCGCAGCGGGACTGACCCCCTCACCCCGAGGCCAGCAGCAGCGTCCCCGCCACGGCCAGTCCCGCCCCCGCCGCCTGCGCCGCCCGCAGCCGCTCCCGCAGCACCCCTCGCGCCGCCAGCGCCGTGACCACCGGATACAGCGAGGCGAGCACCGCGGCCACCGTCACCGGCCCGATCCGCGCCGCCAGCGCGTACGTGCCGTTGGCGACCACATCGGCAAGCCCCACGAACGCCAGCGACGGCAGCGAGGCGGACACCACACCGCGCCCGCCCTCGGGCAGCACCGGCGACCCCGCCCGCACCGCCGCGTACAGCGCGACCCCGCCCGCCAGCACGTTGCACACCCGCTGCACGAACAGCGCGAGAAACAGCCCGGTGACCGTCGTCGACGCCTCCGCGATCAGCGCCAGCACCGCGCCGAAGCCGAACGCCGCCCCCAGCGAGTACGCCAGCGTCCGCCGCTGCACCGGCGCCCCCCGCACCTGCGGACCTCCGGCCAGCAGCACCCCGGCGAGGGCGACCAGGATGCCCGCGTACTGCATCGCCCCCGGGCGTTCCCCCATCGCCAGCGCCACCCCGACCGGGACCGCCACCGCCGTGCCGACCAGCGGGGAGACCACGCCCATCGGACCCATCGCGAGCGCCCGGTAGAAGAACAGCAGCGCCACCGGCCCCATCAGGCCCGCCGCCACCGCGAACCACAGCCTCCCGCCCGCCTCCTCCCAGGCCCCGGTGGCCAGCACCACCACGCCCAGCACGGCGGCGGCCAGCACCTGGGAGACCACCACCACCGTCAGCGCCGGGATGCGCCGCGCCAGCAGGCCGCCGCCGAAGTCCGCCAGGCCCCACAGCAGGCTGGTGGCCAGTGCCAGGGCAATCATCCGCACCTCGCAGTACAGTGTGATGAACGATAAGGTCCAACACACCGTAGCGCAGTTTGTTGCACCTATGCATCCAAAATATTCGACTACCTCTCGGCGGACAGGCCCGTGACCGACCTCGACCAGCTCACCCAGTCCCTCGCCCGGAACCTCAAGCGCCTGCGCACCGAGCGCGGCTTCACCCTCGACGCCCTCGCCGCCCGCGCCGGCATCAGCCGCGGCATGCTCATCCAGATCGAACAGGCCCGCACCAACCCCAGCGTCGGCACCGTCGTGAAGGTCGGCGACGCCCTCGGCGTCAGCATCACCACCCTCCTCGACTACGACCGGGCCCCCGCCGTGCGCCTCGTCCCGCCCGACCAGGCCGTGCGCATGTGGTCCACCCCG
The DNA here is from genome assembly GCF_052246635.1 of Streptomyces sp. 6N223. Lineage (NCBI taxonomy): Bacteria > Bacillati > Actinomycetota > Actinomycetes > Kitasatosporales > Streptomycetaceae > Streptomyces > Streptomyces sp. 6N223. The sequence goes on from NZ_JBQQCA010000076.1 coordinate 18,439, forward strand.
CAGGGCAGCCACAGCACCCTGCTGGCGGGCACCGAGGCCCCCGGCCCCCTGGAGCTGTGGCACTGGCGCCTCATGCCGGGAGACGGCAGCACCTCCGACCCCCACCCCGGCGGCACCACCGAACTCGTCCACGTCACCGCCGGCGTGCTCACCCTCACCGTCGACGGCGCCGACCACCGCGTCCCCGCCAACACCTCCGCCTCCTTCGAGTCGAACACCCCCCACGGCTACCGCAACGACGGCACCGAACCCGTCGAGATGACCATGGCCGTCTCCGTCCCAGCCGCCCCCCACTGACCACCCCACCGGCGCTGATAGCGTGCGACGCATGCGCGCCCCGATCGGCTCCTTCGACAACGCCCGCCCCGCCCCGGAGTGCCTGGACCTCCTTCCCCCGCCCGTCGCCGACGCCGTCCGCGCCTGGCGGGGCCCGGTGCCCGCCGGCCAGCTCCTGTACGTCGACACCGACCCCGACAAGGCCGACACCGCCGTCTTCGTTCAGACCTACGGCGCCGACCTGCTGGAGACCTCCGCGAACTGCGTCGTCATCGCGGCCAAGCGCGGCGGCGAGACCCGCCTCGCGGCCTGCGTCGTGCTCGCCACCGGCCGCGCCGACGTCAACGGTGTGGTCCGCCGCCACCTTCAGGCCCGCAAGGCGTCCTTCGCGCCCCACGAGACCGCCGTCGCCGAGACCGGCATGGAATACGGCGGCATCACGCCCATCGGCCTGCCCGCCCACTGGCCCCTGCTGCTCGACGCCGCCGTGGCCGACCTGCCGCACGTGCTCATCGGCAGCGGACGGCGCCGCGGCAAGCTCATCACCCCGGGCAAGGCGCTGACCGCCCTCCCCGGCGCCGTCGTCCTGGAGGGCCTGGGCCGCTGAGGCCCCGTCCCGCCGCCGCCCGCCCCGGCGTTCAGCCCAGCAGCGGGAGCTCGATCGCCGGGCAGCGATCCATCACCATCTCCACGCCGGCCGCCCGCGTCCGCTCGTACGCAGCCTCGTCCACGACGCCCAGCTGGAACCACACCGCCTTCGCGCCGATCGCCACCGCCTGGTCGGCGATGCCGCCCGCCACCGAGCTGTTGACGAACACGTCCACCACATCCACGGGGAACGGGATCGCCGCCAGCTCCGGATACCCCCGCTCGCCGTGCACCGTCTCCGCCTTCGGATGCACCGGCACGATCCGCTTGCCGTACCGCTGCAGCACCCGCGCCACCCCGTACGCCGCGCGCCGCTCGTTCGCCGACAGCCCCACCACCGCCCAGGTGTCCCCGGTCTCGGTCAGGATGCGGCGGATCGTCTCCTGCTCGTCCCTCTCATCACCCATGTCCGCGAGAACGCCCCCACGCGCCACCCCATTCCCGCCCGTACGCTGAACGGATGCGGGACGAGTACCTCACCGTGGCGGCCGAGACCGAACACGAGACGGAGATCAGCCGCTCACGCTTCCTGTGCGCGCTCGCCCCCGCCACCACCGACGCCGAGGCCCAGGCGTTCATCGCCCGCGTCCGCACCCGTCACCCGGCCGCCACCCACCACTGCTACGCCTACCTCCTCGGCGCCGACGCGGCCGTCCGGCGCAGCAGCGACGACGGCGAGCCCGGCGGCACCGCCGGCGTCCCCATGCTCCAGATGCTGCTGCGGCGCCGCGTCCACGACACGGTCGCCGTCGTCAGCCGCTACTTCGGCGGCACCAAGCTCGGCGCCGGCGGACTCATCCGCGCCTACGGCGGCGCCGTCGGCGCCGCCCTCGACGCGGCCGGCACCGTCACCCGCCGCCGCATGCTGCATGCGGCCGTCACCACCGGCCACCAGCGGGCCGGCAAGCTGGAGAACGAGCTGCGCGCCACCGGCCGCACCGTCCGCGCCGTGACCTACGGCGCCGAGGTGACCATCGAGATCGAGCTCCCGGCGTCGGAGTCCGAGGCGTTCCGCGACTGGCTGGCCGGCACCACCGCGGGCGGCGCCCGTCTGGAGTTCCGCGACGACCTCCACAGCGGCGCCTGAGCGGGGCAACCTCACCGCCCTCGGCGGCGACGAGAGGGTGGCACCCGCCTCGCGAGAACGGACCACGCATGCCCCACGCACCAGCGCCCGCCCGCCGTCGCAGCGCGGTGCTCACCACCCTGGCCCTCGCCTCCGCCACCGCACTCACCGTCACCGGCGTCACCGGCGTCACCGGCGTCACCGGCGTCACCGGCGTGATCGGCGTGATCGGCAGCGAGGACCGGGCACGGGCCGAGGACGCGCCCACCCAGGCCGACATCACCGTCGCCCAGGACGGCAGCGGCGACTTCACCACGGTCCAGGCCGCCATCGACGCCATCCCTGCGGACAACACCACCCCCGTCGCCATCGACGTAGCACCCGGTACCTACCGCGAGCTGGTCACCATCCCCGACAACAAGCCGCACATCAGCACCTGGGGCACCTCCGGCAGCGCCACGTTCAAGGCCGACGCCGACGACTTCCGGGCCGGCAACCTCACCTTCGCCAACGACTTCGACGAGATCGAGCACGCCGACCAGGAGGACCACCAGGCCGTCGCGCTGCGCACCCGAGGCGACCGGATCGTCCTGGACAACGTGATCGTCACCGGCGACCAGGACACCCTCCTGCTGGACTCCGACGACCGGTACGTCCAGAAGCGGGTCCACATCACCGGCTCCACCATCCAGGGCAACGTCGACTTCGTCTTCGGCAGCGCCACCGCCGTCATCACCGACTCGGTGATCGAGGTCACCCGCCGCCCCGACGGCTCCTCCTCCGGCTACGTCACAGCGCCCTCCACCGCGCTCGACTTCCCCGGATTCCTCATCACCGACAGCACCATCACGGGCGACGTGGACGACGGCACCTACTCCCTCGGCCGGCCCTGGCACGCCGGCGGGGACGCCGCGCTGGACCCGCAGACGACCATCCGCGACACCGAGCTGAGCGCGGCCGTCATGGACGCCCCCTGGACCGACATGAGCGGCTTCTCCTGGAGGGACGACCGCTTCGCCGAACACCACAACAGCGGCCCCGGCTCGGGACCGGCCGGCGACGACCGGCCGCAGCTGACCGACGAGCAGGCGGCGGAGCAGGAGGCCGACGACTGGCTGGGCGACTGGGCGCCCTACGAGTGAGTCGTCGTCGGCAGGAAGCCGGTCCTGGCGGAGCGGGCCCGTGCCGCGTGAGGCAGCGGCACCAGACGCGCCGACAGGACCAGCTCGCCCGGCGACGCCTGACGCTCCAGCGACAGGCCGGCGTCGCGGACCGCCGCCGCCATCGCGGCGGCGAACCCGGCGTTCGCGGGCATCGTCACGGCGTAGACGGCGTCGCAGCCCGCGTGCGCGGCCAGGCTCAGCAGCCGCCGCAGCAGCGCTGACCCGATCCCGCACCGCTGCCAGCCGTCGGCGACCAGCACGGCGATCTCCGCCTCTTCCCCGTCCCACAGCAGGTGCCCCAGCCCCACCAGCTCCCCCCACGCCGTCCAGGCGGCCACGGCCCGCCCGTGCCGGGGGTCGAGGAGATGACCGAGGTACCGGTCGGCCTCGCCCGCCCCGCCCGGGTAGCGCAGGTCGAGAGTCGCCGGGGTGCAGCGCCGGTGCAACACCCGGGCGGCGTGGTGGTCACCGGGACCGGCATCGCGCAGCACCACGCCGGCCGGGCCGCCCGCCGCGGAGCACCGCACGGGCTCACGGCTGGGGCCTCGTCCGGAGTGCCGCCCTGTCGGTCGCCGCGAGCCGTGGCGGGAACGGTAGTGAGCCATATCAAGGAGGGTCGTCGCTGGGTATTGCGCGATCACGAACGTGTTGTGACGTAAGGGTTAAGGGGGTTGTTGTAGGCATTTGCGCGCGTTGCTGCGTACACATGCCGCACCACCCCCACCGCACCGCCAGGAAGCGCGGCCCACGGCTCAGCCTCTCATACCCGTGGTCCTCGGCCTGCCGCGGCTCCGTCAACGGCCGTGGCCCGGCAGGGCGTTCCAGCGCCCCACCGGCCCGCACCGGCACGCGGCGACCCGGGCATCACCGCTTGGGGGTGGGCCGGGCGTACCGCCGCCCGGCCCACCGCGCCCTCTCCCGTGGGCTACTCCTCCTTGCCCGGGCAGGTGATGTTCGGGTTGATGTGCTCGAAGGTGCCGTCGGGGTTCTCCTCCCACGCCCAGGCGTGCAGCGTGTAGTAGGGGAGGATGGCCGGCGGCGAGAACTCCTGGCCGAGGAGGCTGGCGGGCCGCTTGGACACGTAGCCGACCGCGACCAGCTTCAGGCTGCCGTCCTCCTGCGGCGCGTACACAACGGAGTTGGGCTCGGTGATGGCCAGTTGCTCCGGGCCTTCGGCCACCTCCCGGACGAAGTGGTAGCCCAGGCCCGGGATACACGACTCGCCCATCGTGTACCCGTCGGCCTCCGCCAGCCGCACGTCCTGGTACCGGACCGTGGCTCTCCGCACCTCCCGCAGCTGTGCCTCCGGGGCGGCGCCGGAGTCGTCGCCGAGCTTGTCTCCGGCGTACGGCCCGGCGTGGGGCGCGACCTGCGTGCCGTGCTCCGTGCCGTGGTGGTCGCCGGCCGGCCCGGCCGGGACGTCCCACGCGAGGGCGGCGCTCGCCGGGATCAGAGCGAGCGCGGCCGCCAGGCCGGACGTGCCAAGGGCCCGAAACGGGCTTGTGTTCATAGCAGCTCCTTCTCTTCGCAGAGGGTGTGAGGTGGAAGCAGACACAACCGAGCCTCGTGCCACTCCCGCCGGCCCGCCACGCGGGCGGGCCGAACGTGTGGCGGGGCGAGGCCGCCTCGTACGAGAGAAGGAGCCCGCGGGGTGGGCCGGGCCGCCACCTCGCCCGGCTCGCGATCGCGTTCAGCCGTGGCGCGTCGGCGTTCGGCGCGCCAACGCCAGCCCCAGACCGCAGGTGGCGGACCACAGGAGCAGCACCGCCACGAGCGGAGTGCCGAACAGCACGACGAGGCCGGCCCCGATGTTCGCCCCGATCGTTCCGGCGGTGATCACGCGCCATCCGACCGCCAGCGCCGCACCCGCGACCACCAGCGGCAGGAGCACGTGCCACCACTGCGGACGCAGGTACCCCGCGCGCGTGGCGGCCAGGAGCAGCGCGGCGCATCCCAGGGCTGCCAGCGTGCCGCAGGCGCCGAGGAGAGTTTCCGCGCCGGAGGGCAGGTCCCACGGCCGGACCGCGTAGTCGAGCTCGGCGGGCGCGACACCGGAGGCGTTGCGCTGCCCCACGAGCCCCCACACACCCACGGGCACCGACACCACCAGCCCCGCAGCGGCGGGGAACACTGACCACCGAAACCGTGTCATGCACCGGAGTATGCGTCCCGCCATCGACGGGCGCATGAGTACACAGACTCAGCAGCGACTCAGAACGCGTCCGCGGCTGTGAGTGGTGCCCGGGCCGCCGCCGCGGCGGTACGCGGGACGTCGGGCCCGACCGCTCACCGCGCCGGTCGACGCGTTGGCCGAAATTGCCTACCGCGGTCCCCGGAAAAGGCGGAGACTCGTCCCATGGCTGACATGGGGTCGTTCCGGGAGGCGGTCACCGCGTGGGCGGCCGGTGGCCCCGGCGACCCCCCGCGCGAACTGGCCGCGCGGCTGCCCGTCCGGGTGGCCGTCCTCCTCGAGGGGCCGAGCGACGCCGCGGCCGTCAGCGCGCTGGCCGCGAGCCGCGGCCGGGACCTGGCGGCCGAAGGCGTCTGCGTCCTGCCGATGGGCGGTGCGATGAGCGTCGGGCGCTTCGCCCGCCTCCTGGGGCCGCCCGGCCTGGGCCTGCGCCTGACGGGACTGTGCGACGAGGCGGAGCGTCGCTACTACACCCGCGGCCTGGAGCGGGCCAGTGCGGCACCGCAAAGGTTCTTCGTCTGCGCGGCGGATCTGGAGGACGAGCTCATCCGCGCGCTGGGCGTGACACGGGTGAAGGAGATCGTCCGGGCGGAGGGCGACCTGCGCGCCCTGCAGACCTTCCTGCGCCAGCCCGCACAGCGGGGCCGCACCTCACAGCAGCAGTTGCGGCGATTCCTCGGCACGACGAAAGGGCGCAAGATCCACTACGGCCGCGTCCTCGTCGAGGCCCTCGACCCCGACCGCACGCCCGCCCCACTCGACGGCCTGCTTGCCAGCCTCTGACCGCTTGGTCAGCTCAATCTCCTCGGGAGAGACCCCGGGCGGGCAGGGGGCCGCAGGTGATCAGCGAGGCCGGCCGGCGACGTCGCCGCCCGCGCCCAGACGGGTTGATCGACGGGATGTCCTTCGACCAGCGTATCGGCGCCCGCTGTCGTGGGTGTTGGCTGCGGAGGCACCGACGGGCGCCCCCCTTTGAGGGCGCACACGCACGGAGTCGATCGGGCTTTGCCGCAGGCGTGTTGATCAGCATCGCGGTCGGGCTCGTGCTCGGGTCGGCTGTCTTCCATGCTGTCTTCGACAGCACGGCGACCGGCCTGGCGTTCGGCGGTGGCGTAGGCGGAATCGTCGGTGCCGCCCGCTCGCAGCGCCAGTCCTCACGAGGCCCCCACGAGGCGGCTCGGCCCGGCTTGTCCTTACGGTCTGTCCCCGAACGGCGTCCCCGGACGTGATGGCCCGAGCGGGGATTCCCGGACGCGAACACGGCCCGGTTCCTACGCCTGTGAGACCGCCCGCCGTGACGACCGTTCGAGCTGACATGATCGGATGCCATGAAGGTACTCGTGGTCGGGGCGACAGGGACGCTCGGCAGCGCCGTCGCCCGCGCGTTGGAGGCTTCCCATCAGGTCCTGAAAGCGTCACGGAGGGGGCCGGTGACGGTGGATCTCGCGGATCCGTCCTCGCTGGACGCGATCTTCGCGCAGCTGCCGGATCTTGACGCGGTCGTGTGCTGTGCCGCCGGCGGACCGCTGGTGGACCTGGAGAAGGCCGCGGATGAGGACCTCGCCGCCGGGATGCGCGGCAAGCTGCTGGGACAGGTAGCGCTGGCGCGGCGGGCCCTGCGTCATCTCCGCGACAGCGGGTCCATCACGCTGACCGGAGGCACCTTCTCCGCTCCGATGCCCGGCGGATCGCTGGGGGCCTTGATCAACGCCGGCCTGGAGGGCTTCGTCCGCAACGCCGCGGCCGAACTGCCGCGGGGCCTGCGCATCAACCTCGTCAGCCCCGGCTGGATCAGGGAGACCCTCGAAGGCATGGGTGCGGACGGCGCGGCGGGCATCCCCGCCGCCGAGGTGGCGCGCGCCTATGTGGAGGCCGTGGAAGGCACGGCGCGGGGCCGGACCATACGCCCCTGACGGCCGTGGCCACAGGTCTCGCCCCCGCCGGGGAATACCGCAGGCCCGGGTGCGGGTTTCTTCCCGTATGCGCGTGGAGATCTGGTCCGACGTCGTCTGCCCGTGGTGCTATATCGGCAAGGCCCGCTTCGAAAAGGGGCTCGCGGCCTTCGCCGGGCGGGACGGGGTCGAGGTGGTGCACCGGTCGTTCGAGCTGGACGCACGGGCACCGCGGGGCGGCACGAAGACCGTCGCCGAGGGCCTCAAGGCCAAGTTCCGGATCGGGGACGAGCAGCTGCGGGCCATGGAGGCCCGCGTGGGCGCGGCCGCCGCGGGGGAGGGCCTCGGGATGCGGCACGACCGGCTGGCCACCGGCACCTTCGACCTGCACCGCGTGCTGCACCTGGCCGGGGAACGCGGGCTGCAGGCGGAGCTGCTGGACGCGCTGTACCGGGCGTACTTCGCCGAGGCGCGGCCCGTCGGTGAGGACGGGACGGTCACGGAGATCGCTGAGGGCGTGGGACTGGATGCCGGCGAGGTGCGGAAGGTGCTCGCCGACGCCGGGGCGTACGCGGACGCCGTGCGGGCCGACGAGCGGGAGGCCGCCGGGCTGGGCATCACCGCCGTGCCGTTCTTCGTCATCGACCGGCGCTTCGGCGTCTCCGGCGGGCAGCCCGCGGAGGTGTTCACCCAGGCCCTGGAGCAGGCCGCCTCGGCCGGCGCGCTGCAGGTCGTCGGCGGGGATGGCGACGCCGGTTGCGACGACGGGGCCTGCGAGGTGCCGTAGCCCTCACTTCCTTCTCGCAGCGTCGCATCCTGCGGGCACCGATGCGGGCGGGGCCCGACCGAATCCGAGACCCGGCGCGTTTTTCGTCGGCCCGGGGAGGCCGGGCGGAGAGCCCCTTTCCGGAGGCCGGCCGGTCACCGGCCGCCATGACGCAGCGACGCGCGGGCCTCCGGAGAGCCCGGCGTTCTGCGTTGGGCGGCAAGCCGTACCGCGGGGCTGACGTGGGCGCCGGTCCTGTCCGCTCTCCCGGCGAGGGCGCGCGCTGTCGGTGGTGATGAGTGATCAACTGAGACGCCGCATCTGTCGCACTGTTCCGGTACGCACGGGGTGAGACATCCGCCGTGCTCTGCGGCGTCTTCCCGGCTTTCCACGCAGACTGGTGCTGTCGCCACCCGCTTCATCCGCTTTGTTAGCTTTGAGGAGTTGATCACTATGGTCACCGATCTGCTCGCCCACCTTCTCAGGCAGCTCAGCCCGGAGAACCGGCAGTGGCTGGAGCACCAGCCCGCCGACAAGCAGCAGGCCATCGCCGAGCGGTGGCACAGGAGGGAGGGCAGGGGATCATCCCTGCTCAGCTCCGTCGACCTCGTGCCCGACCTGGTGGACGAGGGGGCGTCCGCCAACGCCTTCATCCAGGAGGTGCGCGAGGCCGAGAACTGGTGAACGGCCGCACCTGCGAGCAGGCCTGCCCACGCCGTCTCGTCGACGATCTGGTGGAAGGGACGGTTCGCCGCGCCCAGCCGACGCGCCGGGTCCGGCTGACGAGGGTGCTGCTGATACCTCGCCGGGGCTGTGGGTTCAAGGACCGCCGCAGGGCAGGCGGCCACCACGGTGGTCGGGTCGGCTCGCGGTGTACGCGGCCGGTAGGCCGTCCAGCTCCGGCATGTCGACCGCTTCACGGCCGCGGCGAACGGGGTGACGTGCTGTCATGGCGGCCGGGGATGCCGCCGACGCACCCGGGGCATACGGACTGGGCCCACCCCCGGGCTGGCGCCGCGCTCGGCGGCTTCACAGGGCTCGTCAGTCTGCTTTCGGCCGGGTGTGGGGGTAGGTGCGGGCACGGTCGCCGCAGCGGGTGGAGCACCAGTGGCGGCGTCCACGGCGCAGCAGGTAGCGGTTGCAGGGGGGAGAGCGCCAGTCCGTGAGGTGCTCGGCATCGGGGCCGGTGAGGTGTCGGCGGCGTTGGCTGGGACGCGCGCGGGCGCGTGGTCGTGGATCGCGTTGTGGGGCACGGTGCGCGGTCTCCCACGCCCGGGTGGGGGTTGGCGGTGGTTGTTCGTGGTGGGTGGGCGGGCTGCGCGGCGGGTTCTG